>CANQEA010000097.1 GCA_947594095.1 uncultured Clostridia bacterium
AAACCATATATAGGAATATCTCCATTAGTTTCTGGAGAAATAGCAGAAGATTTTGCAAATTATTTAGTTAATTCTGAGCAAAGAAGATGTGTTGTTGCGCTAGGTGTACTTGTAAATAAAGATGGTGTGCAAAAAGCAGGAGGGTATTTAATTAATGCAATGCCAGACCACAAAGAAGAAGATATAAATAACATTGAACAAAGTGTATTTAAAGCTGGTGCTATGTCAAAAATGTTAGACCAAAATCTAAGCTTAATAGATATTGCAAAAAAGATAACAGGAGATGAAAACGTCCAAGTTATAGAAGAAAATATTACACCAGTTTATAAGTGTGATTGCTCAAAAGAAAACATGGCAAATGGATTAGTCACCATTGGTAAAAAAGAGTTACAAGATATAATAGAACAAGACCGGAAAAGCAGAAGTTGTTTGTCATTTTTGTAATAAAAAATATGAATTTTCACAGGAAGAATTAGAAGAAATTAAAAAGTCAATCAACTCTAATTAAAAATTTGAAAAATATTTTACAAAAGTTTCAAAATATTTTTAAAAAATATTGACAAAGGAAAAATTTATGATTAGAATAAACTTGGAACAAATCTATTTTTGTAAATAGAAGCACATTGAAAATTAAATACTTTTGTATTAAAAAATAGAGAATAATTCTATTTACAAATATGGAAAAAATGAAACAAGAAATATTAAATCTTTAAGTATTGTACTTAAAGATTTTTTTATATTTATAGTAATTACATTATAATATATATAAATAGCTAAATATACAAGAAATTTGTTTGTATATATTTTAAAAAATATTTTTTCCATATATATAAAAAAATACTTATAATTATTAGTAAATCAATAGTTATGAGTATTTTTATTATCTTTAAGTACAATACTTAAAGATAAAAAACGACAAAAAAAGACAAAAATCATTGACAATAAAACCAACTATTCATATAATAAGTTTAACACATATTAAAAGTACTATATTAAAAATACCTATTTATTAAATTTATTCTAATGAATAATAAAGTAAAATATGGAAAAACTAAACAAAAGAAAGTGAGGAAAAGATATGTTAAAAGTAGAAAAACTAAATGAAAATCAAAAAATGAAGAACAAAAATGTACAAAGAAAAAACAAAGGTATAACATTAATAGCACTTGTTATTACAATCATTGTAATTTTAATCCTTGCAGGAGTAAGTATAAACACATTATTTGGAGATAATGGTTTACTTACAAAGGCAGATGAAGCGAGAACAGCAAATGCAAGAGCGGGGGCATATGACAAAGTAGCAGTGGAGGTATTAGCAAGTTATGATAATAATGGAAAATTAAATGCAGAGACATTAAGAAGTAACTTAAAAGCAAGAAAAGGAGAAGTAGAAGAGGGAACAGGATTCCCAGTAAAGGTAAAAATGGATGGATATCCATTTACAATAGACTCAGAAGGAAATGTGGGGGATATAGTCAAAGTAGGAGAAGTAGAAATCCCATCAGGATATACACTATTAGACACAAAAGAAGAAGGAATAGTAATAAAAGATAGTAATAATAATGAGTTTGTATGGATACCAGTGCCACAGACTAAAGAAGTGTATACGACAGCAGAATTAGGAATAACAGATTTTACAGAAGAAAAATATAAAGCAATAGATAAAGATTTAAGAGATTACAGTATTGTATATCGGAAGTTCAACAGACTGTGACCAATGGTACGCGTGGGACGCAACTAAAAGTGAAGATGAAAGATTAATAACAAAAGAAAATGCAACAGAAAATGAAGAAGTCGATCAGAAAAAATTAACCAATGGATGTGGATTAAATTGTGATGAATATTACGCATTAAAGAAAAAGATGTTAAAAAGTATATATCAAAATGGAGGATTTTGGATAGGAAGATATGAGGCAGGGATTGATGGAAAATTAAATTCAGAAGTAGTAGACACATTAGACACAGCAGCAGCAACACCAAGAACATCATCAAGCACATCTACAAGCGTAAACGCAGTAAGCCAACAAAATAAATACCCATATAATTATGTAACATGTAGCCAAGCACAAGAATTAGCAAGTCAAATGCCAACAAGTGGAGGATTAACAAGTAGTTTAATGTTTGGAGTGCAATGGAATTTAGTGTGTAAATTTTTAGAAACAGAAAAGTCATTAAATCAATCAAAAATTAAAAGTAATAGTAGTTCATGGGGAAATTACAATAATGCATTATTCACAATTAATAGTGGAGAATATACGTCAAGTCCAGACAAAGGTTATTGGACGAAATGTAGCGGTAATACAAAAAAATTGATAGGGAGTAAATTACTAACAACAGGAGCATCTACTAAAAATACAGATGAAATACCTGAAGGTAGAGACAGAAATTGTGTGTTAAATATATATGATTTTGCAGGAAATGAATGGGAATGGACTCTAGAAATGACTACCAATCCACGCAGCCCTTGTTGCTCTAGGGGAGGCAGTTATGCCAACGATGGTGATAAATTTCGAGCGAGTGATCGAAGCCTCGAAATTCCAACCGCAACTGACAGCAAGTATTCCTTCCGCGTCACACTTTATTAGTGAGACTGAACTCTAAAGCCGCAAAACTAAACTCATGAGTAAAAGTAGATTTACAAGCAGAAATTCTGAAAAGAGAAATTCCACCTAGCGGTGACGTCACCTCATTATTGGGGTGGCGTTTTTTGTGGTTAAAGACGTCAAAGATCAAAAAAATATTGACAAATTGATTTTAAAAACTTATAATATTTTTAAATTAAATAGTAAAGGAATGTGATATAAAATGAGTGAAAATATTTTAATTTTTGGACATAAAAGCCCAGACACAGACTCAATATGTTCAAGTTTAGTAATGGAAGATATCCAAAGAAAAATGGGAGTAGAAAATGCAGTAGCATGTAGACTTGGAGAAATCAATAAAGAAACAAAATATGTTTTAGATTATTTTAAGGTAGAAGCTCCAAAATTAATTGAAAAAGTAGAAGAAGGTCAACAAGTAATAATGGTGGACCATAATGCATTTGAACAAACAGTAGATGGCATAGAAAAAGCAAAAATAATTTCAGTATTAGACCATCATAGAGTATGCAATTTTAAAACAGATGAACCATTATTCTTTTATGCACAACCTGTTGGATGTACTGCAACTATTTTATTTGAGTTATATACATTAAATGGAGTTAAAGTAGAACCTAAAATTGCAGGATTAATGCTAAGTGCAATAATATCAGATACACTATTATTAAAATCACCAACTACAACTATAAAAGATGAAAAAGCATTAGAAAAACTAGCTGAAATTGCAAATATAAATGTAGAAGAATATGGAATAGAAATGTTAAAAGCAGGTACAGATTTAGACGATTATTCTGAAGAAGAATTAGTAAACTTAGATGCTAAAAAAATGGAAAATGCAAATGGCAAATATGCAATTGCACAAGTAAATACAGTAGATATAAATAGTGTATTAACAAGACAAAGTAAACTAGAAGATGCAATAAAAGCTGAAATATCAAAAAATGATTTAAGCTTATTTGTACTTGCAATTACAGATATTTTAAATAGTAATTCAGAAATAATTGCTTTAGGAGATAGAGCAAATGATGTTATTAAAAAAGCGTTTGGAAAAGATTTAGAAAATAACAGAGCATTTTTGGAAGGTGTTGTTTCAAGAAAGAAACAATTATTACCAAATATTGATAAGAATATTTAATTAATTTGAAAATAATTTTTTTAAGAATATTCTAAAAAATTTGTCATATAATAAAATATATTTAGCTTAAGCAAAAAAATAAATCGAAGAACTTGAATGTTCGCACAGAGATATGTTGACCACATATCTCTTTTTTGTAAAATAAAGCAACAGCAAAATTAAAATAAAATATTTTTGATACAAATAACTATTGACAAAATGCAAAAAACAATATATTATTATGTTAATTAAAATCATAATTATAATATTATTTAATAAAAAATTCTATTCATTACTTTAATCTATATTTTTTTCTTTAAAAATCTCAGATTATAAAAATAAAAAATTATTCAATAGAAAATATCTTTCTATAATCTTTAAAACTATCATTTATGGATTGAAAATATATAGTATATATGAAAATATTTATGATTTATAGATAACAAAGGAGCTGGTTTAATGTATTTAATGTATGCAGATGAAAGTGGAAATACTGGAACAGACTATGATAATAAAGAACAACCTATATTTGTATTAGCAGGAGTATTAGTGGAAGATAGAAAGTGGCATAAAATTAATAAATTATTTAATCAAAAGAAAGTAGAAATATTATCAATATTAGAAACATGCGAAATACATGCAAACGAATTATTTAATTCATCTAAAAAATCTATCTTTAATCAATTTGAATGGAAAGATAATTTTAAAACATTGGAAAAATTAGCAGATTTAATAATTGAGTTAGATGTAAAGATTCAATTTATTGCAATTGACAAAAAGTGCTTTAAAAGAAGTGTTAATAATTTTTTTAAGAATTCAATAAAAATAGAACCATATATTTATTCTTTTGTAAAAATGTATGAGTTAGTCTCTGATATATTAGTAAAGCATAATAACAAAGGAATTATTTTTTTAGATAATATTCTAACTATTCCATCTACACTACATAATATTTATCCAATATTATCTAAAAACAATAATACAATGATTGAAGAAGCAATGTTTTTGAACTCTAAAGATAGTAATTTTGTACAAATAGCAGATATATGTGCTTTTTATATAGAAAAATATTTTTCCATAAAAAAAGGATATAAAAAATACAGTGCTATTAAAGAAGAACACTGTTTGAATATGTATAATAAACTCAATAAATTAATTAATCATGTAGATTCAGAATTTTTAACTGAATATATCCCTTTTAAATCAAAAGAATATTATATATAAAAAATGTGCAAGGAGCTATTGGAATAGGTATTCAACCCATCTAGGAGCTTCACCTTGGAAACTCACTGCTCCCTGCTTAAGTTAAATATATTTTAACATAAAATATATAACTTGTCAAATCAAATTTGACATCTATATTATATTCTTTAATATAGAATTTATACTAATAATAAAAGTCTAAAGTAATTTTTAGTTTTTGATATGTGAGGTTTTTAAAATATTTTTAATAAACCTTTATTTTTTTATTTAAAACTATTGAATAAATTAGTAATTAAATTTATAATAAATAAGTACAAT
>CANQEA010000098.1 GCA_947594095.1 uncultured Clostridia bacterium
AAATTCTAAAACAATTACATTTTTTTCACAAAATTTTCACAAAACTATTGTATTATATGTGATAAATGGTATACTATAATATAGAATTGAAAGGAATGTGATATTTATGGACGAAAACAATAATAATGAACCAAACTTTAAAAAAGTACAAAATCCAGGCACATATAAAACAGTATATGAACCTCAAGTAAAAGTAAAATCTTCTAGTGGATTTGGAAGGAGCTTTTTACTACCGTTTTTAAGTGGAGCATTAGGATGTGCTGTTGTAATTGGAACATGTTTAGGAGTTCCTTCAATAAAAAATCAGCTATTCCCAACAAATGGTAGTTCAGCTACTACACAAAATTCTACTAATGTTGAAGATAAAGGATTAGTTAAATCTACATCTTTAGAGCAATATTCAGATACATCTGTATATGCAGCAAATAAGGTTCTTCCTTCTATTGTTGGTATAAAAATTGAATATAATGTTAATGCATCATTCTCGCTTTTTGGCAGAACTCAAAGTTCTACTGCAACTGCAACAGGTTCTGGTATAATTATTCGTGATGATGGATACATTTTAACAAATAATCACGTTGTATCTAGTACATCATCTGATTCATTTTATGAAGTATCTGAAGCAACAAAAGTAACAGTTACTTTATTTAATGATGAAACAGAATATGAAGGTAAAATTATTGGAAAAGATGAACAAACTGATTTAGCTGTTATTAAAATAGAAAAAACAGGTTTAACTGCTGCAGAATTTGCTGATTCTGACAGTATCAAAGTTGGAGAATTCGCAATGGCAGTTGGTAGTCCATTAGGTATGCAAGACAGTGTAACAGCAGGTATCGTAAGTGCAGTAAATAGAAAAGTAACAGATAGTGATGGTAAAACATTTACTTTAATTCAAACAGATGCTGCTATTAACTCTGGAAACAGTGGCGGCGCTTTAGTAAACAGTGAAGGTAAAGTTATGGGAGTAAATACTTTAAAACTTTCTGGAACAGGTGTAGAAGGTATGGGATTTGCAATTCCAATTAACTCAACAACAGAAATTATTGAACAATTAATTCAATATAATAAAGTAAAAAGACCTTATATTGGAATTACTGGTATTGACTTAAATGAAGAACAAGCTAAACAATACCACTTAGTAGTTGGAGTTTATATTAAATCAATTGAAAATTTCTCAGCTGCTGAAAAAGCTGAATTAAAAGTTGGAGATGTTATAATAGAAGCTGATGGAAAGAAAATTACTACAATGGACGAACTAAATGAAGTTAAAAACAACCATAAAATTGATGATGAAATAAAATTAAAAGTAAATAGAGATGGTAGTGAAAAAGAATTTACTGTAAAACTAGGAGAACAACCTTAGTTATTCATCACAATAAACATAACCTATATATAAAAAATTAGTAGAGCAAACAGCTCTACTAGTTTTTTATTGCATCATTTCTAATGCATCATTTTCCGGGTTTAAACCATCTAAATCATAATAAGTATCTGGAATTTCTCCAATTATAACGTTTTCAATTAATAATACTTGATTATGAATTTCTTTTGTAATATTTTCAAATGGTGTTAAGATACTAACTTCGCATTTTACTTCCAAATAAACTCTGTGTAATGTCTGATTTACACCTTGGGCTATAAATTCACTTTTTAAATCTGTTTCTACATTCCCAATTGACGATATTTTTATCTTAATTCTTGGGCCTCTACCAGCCAATAATCTAATTCCAGTAAAACTTCCGAAGTGCTATTTCTACGTCTTCGCTCCCCTCTTTGTCAATTTCTTGTTGAATTTTAATTGCTACATCAGATGTAATTTGATTTATAGCTACCATATTTGATCTTATCATTTTAATATTTCCACTTGTATCTTTTTCAATAGTAAAGATTTCATCATAACTATGTTCACTCATAACTTTTGTTGCTTGCTCGTTTGAAACAATTGTTGCAATTGACATAGCTCTATTTTCACATAACTCGTCAAAAATTGGTAAAATTGACTTTAAAATTATATATACTGTTACAAATGCAATAATTAAGATTACCCATACTGCACTCATTTTTCTAAATTTTCTTTTATTTGGTGACCTATTTCTTCTAATTATTATCTTTGGTATTCTAATTCTGGGTCTAGAATATATTTTATGCATAATTTATCATAGGAGCTTTTTGACTACTCACTCCTGTTTTAGTATATTTTGGAATAAATAATTTTTGACCTACTTGAATTTTATTTTCATCTTCAATT
Source organism: uncultured Clostridia bacterium (assembly GCA_947594095.1). The sequence continues at coordinate 2,252 of CANQEA010000098.1, forward strand.
CCATTTGTTCTTACTATGTCATCAACTGTACTTCCATATGTTTTAGCAATATCCCATAAGGTATCACCTTTTTTTACAATATAAATAATTAAGCTATAATCTTGTTCTGCCCTTTCTCCATCTGTTTGTACTTCATCCATTACATTTAAGTTAGCATTTCTATACATATTTGTTGCAATTTGAATATCAACATTTGCTGATACATTGTTATTTTCTTGTACTATAAAATCTCCATTTGTAATTTCAATTGTTGGTTCTGTGTTCATATTTTCACTATTTTCAATATCATCTATACTATAATCAAATGGTAATTTTGTTTCAGTTGTTTCAACATTTCCTGTTTCATCTGATAAAACAAATCTTAAACCAAGTTCTCCTTCATATACAATTCTTGAATTTGATTTTACTTCATTTGTAATAACAGGGTCAATATCTACATCTATAACATTTCTATTTCCTAGATTTTCTACCATAACCTTTTCTCTTATTTGCTTTGTTTGAATGCTGCTGCATTTACCAGTAATTGTTGTTACATTCTTTTTGTTAAATACTAAATTTTCAGTTGGGCTATATAAGTCTTGTATTAAATGAACATGTTTTTCTTCATATACAATTGCAATTACAGCTACTTCTGCTTCTATATATACAGAATGCTCTTCTTGTGAATTAGGTTTAATTACTACATTTTTTATTTCATAATCTACGTCACATATATTATTTTCACTAACATTATTTATATCGATAAAACCAACTAAAGGAATGTTTGCTTTAACTGTATTTACCCTTCCGTCTTCTGTTAAATACATCATTTTTAATTCTAGCTCACTTTTAGTAAGTAATTTATTATAACTAATTTTAATATCTTTTCCTACAATTGTTAGATTTGTTTTTAGTATTTCTGCTAAATTATCATCTTGAGAAATACTAATTGTTTCTTTTGCATAAATCTTTGTTTCTCCACTTCCAACTAGTGAATTAACATTTAATTCTTGTGTCTTCATTTGTATACCTGCTTGTTCTTGCAGACTATTTACAATTTCTATTTCTTCATTTGAATATACTTTTATCTCAACTTCTAAACTTGCTTTAATTCCTATTTTTCTTCCATTTATTACTTTACATTCAATAGATTTTAGTTTTGCATTTACCCTACAACTCATACCCATTTCACAATTAGGTACATTAATATTTTCAGAAAAGTCTAAGCTTGTATTTAAGCCTCTTACCTTGTCATTACTGTCATCTGCCAAATACATAATATAAGTGTTAATACTTCCATCTAGTCTTACTTTCCCATCTAAAACCTCTTTTTTGTATAGACAAACCACCCCACTTGTACAAATTGTGTTCAAAATATCTGGCTTAGAATCAGGAACAATCATATCTCCTTCTATAAAGATTATTTCTTTTTTAGCCGCAATTTGTTTATTTACGTTTAATTTCTCTTTTACGGTTTCTACTACCATCTTCTTACCTCCTTTGGATTTCTTTTTACCAATATATGAGGAAAAAAAATGAATATGACAAAAAGAGTTAAGATTTTGTAATTAAATCTTAACTCCTAGTATTTTTTATTTTTATATAAATGCTTTATTTTTCTTTTCTTCTACTGCTGGAGGTATTAATGGGCAATAGCTATTTCCATCAAATACATCTACCTCAACTGTTCTAGTTAATACATCTGTATAGCTATATGTTACATTTCTATCATTTTCCTCATATTTTACAATAAAAATATTAGGATATGCTTTTTCTATTGTAGCTTCTTTTTCAAAGGATCTGCTTCTTCCTAAGGAACCTTTAACAATTATCTTTTGTCCAATTTTTTCATTAATATCTGTTTTTAGATTTGCAATATCATTTCTACAAATCATGCTACCACCTTCTTCCTTAAGACTGATAAAAGTATAGCATTTTTTGCAGATTTTGTCAAAAAATGTTTGTTCGCATTTCAAGCGCCTTTCCATTGATACAGGCTAACTTTACGAGTTGCATTACAATAGTGTTACATTTATGTTACAAAAATATTACAAAGTGTTTGTATTCTATTCTCTCCTCATTTTTCCACTTGCTCCAGTCCCGCTAACACCTCTTTTTCCATCTCTTAATTCTGTTTCAATGTCATCAATTGTTATATATTTATATTTTTCAGTTAAAGCAATTTTCTCTGCAACTACAAGTGGATCTAAAAAGTCAATTAAAATTCTTGCAGGAGATGAGGCAAAGTTTGCTCCGTGCTGACATAATCGCTTCAAAATAACTCTGACATGCCCCTGCAAATATTACTAAATTCTTTTGATTGTCTTTATCATATCTTCTTGCTTCTTTAACAGTTTCAATAAAATATCTTGAATTTCTGTAATTATATATATCATTATATCTAGTTCCTCGCCTTATCATTCCATCATGTCCGCGTAACAACAAGTATATCTGGATTATAGACTGTTAACAAACGATAAACCAATTTTGGTTGCTTATACTCTGGTATGTTTTTTACAACTGCATTAATTCCTATTTTTTTATAATATTGATATGATTTTTCTGTGTATCGTCTGTCTCCATCTAAATGTAATACTTTTCCTGTAATTATTTTATCAAAATTTCTATTGTTTTTTGCAATTACTCCTATTTTGTAACTATCTTCTTCTTTCTTTATTTTAGCTACTTTTTTATCTACTTTGTCATCAAGCTTTTTTAAACTGTCTTTTATATCTTTTTTATCTATTTTCTCTAAATCTTCAATTGGGCTATCTGCTTCAACCCTTTCAATAATTCCCCTTAGGATAGCAATATTTCCATTTTTAGTTTTTATTATGTTTTTAACAATAAAAGCTACATCTTTACCATATGACTTTCTTCCTACAATGTCGCCTTTTTTTATCTGGTTCATTTTACTATCATTCCTTTTTAGGCAAAAACTTGGTTAAAAAAGACAAGTATTT
>CANQEA010000099.1 GCA_947594095.1 uncultured Clostridia bacterium
TGTTCGTCTATATTGAAATTATATATTAGGGGGTATTTTGTTGTCAAAGTTCATTTTTCATTTATTACAGGATGCTAATTTATATTAAAATACTTTTTATCTTGCATCATCGTCTTTTACTCTGTTATTTGATTTTTCTGTAATAAATCTTTCTGGTCTACATATTTCCATAGGAACTAATCTACCATCTGCTAATACATTTAGTTCAACATCAAATTTATTTAATCCATCCTTTTTTAAATCTGATGCTCTACTATATAATGGCATTAAAACTTCTTCAATTAAACTATCTAAAATATACTTGCTAGCTGGTTCATGCGATTTTGGCATTTTTTTAATTATTTCATCTTTTCTTTCAGGAAATTCACTAATCAAAAATTGCATTCTTTCTATAGCTGTATTTTTATACTCTTCTTGTGAAATTGTATTTATTCTCCATTTATAAGCATTATATGCTGTCATAAATGGAATTTCATCCCACTTTAATTTCCATCCCTCGTGTTCTGCTTTTCCTTTACTTAATTCTCTGCAGTCAAAACAATTTCCTGTGTGAGATATATTTACATCTCCATTAATTGTGGCATCTATCATAAATCCACCTTTTGTGTTTATTCTTTCATTAGTTCCCTTTTCAAATTCCATACACAAAAAATAAGGTTCTTCTTCTTTTTTTATTGCATCATTTAAAAAGTCCTCAACTTTTGACTTTACTCTGGTGGTTCCACCTGTTTTAGGAATTTGCATCCCATTTTTAGCATCAACTCTAACTGTTACTAGTTCAGGTAATTTGTCTTGAATTTGTTTCCATTCTTCAATTGTATTTACAACATATAATTGCTTCATAAAAGATAAATGTGGTAAATATTCTGAAATTAAAGATATTCCACTTGCTTTTTGTAATTGTTTAAAATATGGAGTGTCTTTTGGATTTTTTATATCAAGTATCATCTTGTTTCTCCTTTCGCACATTTTTACTTATAATGCACTATTTAATTCTTCTTTCATTCTAATTGCTTCTGCTCTTGTTGCTTTATCAAATTCTTCCTCTTTAAATTCGTTTTTCCATTTATCAGATTTGTATGCACATATTAAACTTCTTGAAGCATTAACTATTCCACCTAAAGCCTTTTCATCAAATCTAAGTGCAATATCTTTAGCCTTTCCTCCTTGTGCTCCATAACCTGGTATTAAAAAATATGTATGTGGTGCTAATTTTCTTATTTGTTTTAATTGTTCTGGGTAAGTTGCTCCAACTACTGCAGCCACACTACTATATCCATTATTTCCTATTAATTCTTCTCCCCATTTTTCAATTAAATTTGCAACTTGCACATATACTTCATTTCCATTTTCTAACTTTAAATCCTGAAGTTCCCCTGAAGATGGGTTTGAGGTTTTTGCTAATACAAAGATGCCTTTATCATATTTTTTACAATCTTCTATAAAAGGCTTAACACAATCTGTTCCCATATAAGGATTTACTGTCACAAAGTCTACATCAAAAATTGGCACATCTTCTTCTCCAATTTTTGTTCTTCCTAAAAATGCATTAGAATAACCGGCTAGCTGTTGAACCTATGTCTCCTCTTTTTATATCTGCCATTACTATCATGCCTTTTTCTTTTGCATAATTGCATGTTTCTTTAAATGTTTGCATTCCTGGTATTCCATACATCTCATAAAAAGCAATTTGAACTTTAACAGCTGGAATTATGTCATATACACTATCAATTATTCTTTTATTAAATTCTAAAATAGATTTTGCTACACCTTCTAAATCTTTTTCGTATTTACTTGTTATACAATTTGGCACCATTTCATATCTTGTATCTATTCCGATTACAGTTGGATTGTTTGTTTGTTTTATTTTTTCAATCAATCTATCTATTGCATTCATTTCCATTTTCCTTTCTATAATAAATTTTTCCATTCATTTTCTTTGAAACCTACTAAAATGGTGTTAGTTCCTATAAATAAAGGTCTTTTTATAAGCATACCTGAAGATGCAAGTAAAGATATCTTTTCATCATCTGACATATTATTGAGTTTATCTTTTAGTCCTAATTCTTTGTATTTTAATCCACTAGTATTAAAAAATCTTTTTATATCAATTTTGCTTTTGTTAACCCATTTTTTCAGTTCTTCCTTTGTAGGTATGTTTTCTACAATATTTCTCTCCTCAAAAGATACATTATTTTCTTCTAGCCATTTTTTAGCTTTTTGACATGTAGAACATTTAGGATACCATAAAAATATATTATTTTTCATATACAATTCTTCCTCCTACTATAGTATAATGTACTCTTCCTTTTAACGTCTTCCCTATAAAAGGGCTATTTTTAGATTTTGATACTATCATGTCTTTTTCATAGGTATATGTTTCATTTGGATTAAATATAGTTATATCAGCTATTTTTCCTTCTTCTATTACGCCTCTATCAATTTTTAATAATTTAGCAGGATTATATGATGTAAGGCGCACTAAATCTAAATATGTTAAGTCTCCTGTATCAACTAAACTCATAATTTCAGCAGATAAAGCTGTTTCAAATCCGATTATTCCGTTTGGTGCTTGAGCTAGTCCCTTATTTTTTTCATCTTCAGCATGTGGTGCATGGTCTGTTATAATTGCATCTATTGTTCCTTCTTTTAATCCTTCTATAATTGCCTTTCTATCTTTTTCTTCTCTTAATGGTGGATTCATTTTAGCATTTACTCCAGATTTTAGTACTTCGTCTACTGTAAAAGTAAAATAATGTGGACATGTCTCACATGTGATTTTTACTCCTCTTTTTTTAGCATCTCTTACCATGTTTTTAGTTGTTTTTGTACTAATATGACAAATATGTGCTCTTATATTATTTGTTTCAGATATAACAATTTCTCTTGCGGCCATAATTTCTTCTGCTTCTGGAAGCACGCCTTCTACCTTAAGTTTTTCTGCAACTTTCCCTGCATTAATAGCACCATTTGCTACTGATTTTTCTTCACAATGAGATGCAACAAAAGTACCTAAAGGATCTGCTTCAATCATTGCTTCTCTCATTAGCTTACTGTTTACAACAGGCATACCATCATCAGAAAATGCAATTGCCCCTGCATCTTTTAATTCTTTAAAGTTAACTAATTCTTCTCCTTTTTCACCTTTTGATACAGGTGCATATGGTAAAACATTACATAAATTAACCCTTTTTGCTTCATCTATAATTTTTTGTAAAATAATAGCGTCATCTGGGGTTGGTTTTGTATTTGGCATAGGACAAATAGTAGTAAAACCACCTGCGACGGCGCTTTTGCTACCTGTTTCGATTGTTTCTTTATGCTCAAAGCCAGGTTCTCTTAAATGGCAGTGCATATCAATCATTCCAGGTATAATATATAAATTAGTACAATCTATTACTTTAGTACACTCATCTGTTATATTTTTTCCAATTTTTTTTATTTTGTCATCTTCTATTATAATATCATACTTATCAAATATGTTTGTTTTGTAATCAATTAGTGTTCCATTTTTTAATAAAATACTCATCACACACCTCCATAATTTTTTCTTTATTTTATCATTTTATTTTTTATATTTCAACTTATTTTTTAATTTTTCATAAAAAAGCACATATTATATATCTCACGAATTTATATGAGAAAATAAAAAATTAAGTTTTTAAGAATAAGTAATTAATTTTATAATAATTGTTGAATTTTACATAATTTAATGATATAATAAGCTAAATTGCTGGAATAATTCAGCATTTAAATATAATTCTCCTGTTTTGCAGGTTTATATATACATCATTAGTAAAAAATATTTTTAAGGAGGTAATACTTATGGAAGAAAAACGGTATTTTTGTGACTTTTATGCCTATTGCTTAGGTCGTGGATCAACACTTGCATTCTTTAAGAAAGAGTTATTAATCTTTTTTTCTTCTCTTATTTTAATTACATTTATTGGCTATCTTATTAGTTATAATGTGATTATGTCTAATCATGAATATGAACTTAATTTATATTCTGCTGAGACATATGAACATCTCGATGAAATTGCAAATAATGTTATTAAAGAAGGAGCCGGAATTGATTTATCAGCATTACCAGATGATGTCGAAAAATACGAGATAACAAGTGAAAACGACGAAATCATATTTAAATATTATTTAAATAATTATAAAGACGTGAAGTTTGCTATTCCTGTAGACGTGACTGTCAAATTATCTAATGATTTTAATGTGATTTCAAAAGAGCCAAATTATTCTTCTAAGGAAGATTATATAAAAGGCATTAAAAAAGGCATTAAATTCAATATTGGCGTTTTTTCACTTTTGACTGGCTTTCTTGTATGGGGTATAACTGAGATTGTAAGTTTCGTTGTTTTGACCATCTGTGCTTTTGTATCCAAGTCACGAAAAAAGAAAAATCTTTCATAAAAAAATGGGGAAATTCTCCCCATTTTTTATTTCTCTTATGATGTTTTTTGACCACGTCTTAAAATACATCAAATAGTATATTTTATCTTTCACCATTATTTTCTTCATCACCAGCTATGTTAAACATTTTTTGATATTGTCCTTCAGTAATCATTTTACCTTGTTTTAAAACATATCTTTCTTGTGTATTTATATTAACAAATCTTTTAACTTGGGCAGTCGAATTACTATTTGGTACTTTTTCTCTAAAATGAGGTGGTATTTTTTTATTATCTGCTATAAATAATAAATGTGAAATTGCCCTTCCATTTCTTCCTTCATCTGCATATTCTTGTGATTTTACTTTTAATTCTTTTTTATAGTCTTTGTCAACATTATATAATATATGTGATTTCATTATCCATAACCCATCTGAAAAATCATATTGTCCTTGATATAAAGGTAGCAGTGTATCTTTTTTAAAATTATGCATCATTCTAAGCAATTTATTTCTTTCAACATGTAGCCTAACTGGCATGTTAAATCCTTCTAAGTCAAATCCAATAAGTAATCTTTCATCATCTTTTTTCTTTACATCTTCTATGATTCCCCAGTTTTTTATTGTTTTATTATCAAGTAATTTCATAATCATACTAAATGCCATATTAGTTTTCTCTTGATATGCATTAGAACTTATTACATAAGATTGATATTCATTAATAAAATCTGTTTCCATATCATTTTCACTTTCTGGAATCAATTTATCAAATAGCATTTTATA
>CANQEA010000100.1 GCA_947594095.1 uncultured Clostridia bacterium
TTTCTAATTGATAAATTTTTAGATGATGCTTCACTTGCAAGACTTGAAACTGTAAGAATCGTTCACGGAAAAGGCACAGGAAAACTAAGAAATGGAATACACACATTTTTAAAGAAAAATCCACATGTTAAATCATTTAGATTAGGCACATTTGGAGAAGGTGAAATGGGAGTAACTGTTGTTACGATAAAAGGTTCTCGGTTAAACCGAGAACCTTTATATTATTCTGTTGTTACCATTGAACTTGGATCAATTCCATATTGTTTGTACATCCATGATGTATAGTCAAATGGTTCTAATGTAGTTGGTAATCCATAATCTTCTCCATTTGTTTCAACTTTTAAATTTGTAATTTTAGGTGGGTTAACAGGTGTACTTACTTCTGAACCTTCTGTTTCTTCAGAACCTTCTGCTGCTTTTACTTCAACTTCTTCTATTTTATGTACAACATCTAATCCTTCAATTACTTTACCAAAACCTGCATAATATCCATTTAAACTTGTACTTTCTTTAGTTACAATAAAGAATTGAGAACTTCCAGAATTATATGATTCTTCTTTTAAATTTGGAGAATATGAGGTATAATCAGATCTTGCCATTGCAATTACTCCCTCTTCCATTTTTAATGTGTTGTTATTTACACCATTTGCAATAAATTCTCCTTTGATTGTATATTCTTTTTCTTCTCCACCGTCTTTTAGATTAGAAATCATTGCAGAGCCTGAACCATCTCCGTTTTTATCTCCACCTTGAATCATAAAATCTTTTACTATTCTGTGGAATGTAAGTCCATCATAGAATCCTCTGTTTGCAAGTGCAACAAAGTTTGAAACTGTTTCTGGTGCTATTTCTGGATATAGTTCTATTTTAACTGTTCCAAAACCTTCCACTTCCATAGTTGCTATTGGATTTTTTACTTCCTTTGTTAATTTTTGATAATAACCAAATCCTACTATTCCTATTAATACAATCACTATAATTAAAGCTATTATCCATAATACATTTTTAAAATTTTTCATTTTTATCATCCTTTCCTTTTATAATATAATGTTGTCAAAGACAAACTGCTCTTGCATTCTACCTAATGCCTGTTTGATTGTTCTTGCTCTAACCTCTCCTATTCCTTCTACTTCATCTAAGCTATCAATATCTGCAACAAGAATGTGTTGGAAAGATTTAAAAGAATCAATTAAATTTTCTACAATGTTTGATGGCATCCTTGGTATTTTATTTAGTATACGATATCCTCTAGTATAAACGCCAATTTCATCGTAATTATCAAAATTTTCGTAACCAAGTAATTTTGCAATTGCTTGTTGTTTTGTTAAATCTTCATAAGGTAGTTCTGCTAGTTTTTCTAATACCTTCTCTGGCGTGATTCTTTTTCTTCCTTTTATCATATAATCTTTTATAATGTATTCTTCTTCTTTTTCAATTCCACCAATTAGTTCTTCCATTTGCATACTAACAAGTCTTCCATCGTTTCCAAGTTCATAAATTTGACTTTGTATTTCTTCAACAATTCTCATAACCATTTCTGCTCTTTGAATTGCAACTATAACATTTTCTAATGTTACTATATCATTGAATTCATATTCATTTAATAAACTTAGTTTATTATCAAACACTTTCTTATATCTTTCTAATGTTTGAATTGCTTGGTTTGCCTTATTTAATACAACATCTGTATCTTCTAAAATATATCTGTCATTTCCTTTAAAAAGCGTTATGATACTTCTTCTTTGAGAAATGCTAATTACAAGTTCTCCTGTTTGCTTTGCAGTTCTTTCTGCTGTTCTATGCCTTGTTCCTGTTTCTACAGTTGGTATATCATGTGATGGAATTAACTGTGCATTTGCATATAATATTCTTTTCATATCACCACTAAGTACTATTGCACCATCCATTTTAGCAAGCTCATATAATTTAGAAGAACTATAATCTTCATTAATTATAAAACCACCATCTACAACTTCATTTATTACATCGTCATTATCTGTAATAAAAAGTAATGCTCCTGTTTTTGCTCTTAAAATATTTTCTAACCCATCTCTAATTGGAGTTCCTGGTGCAATTAATTTTAATATTTCTGTTATGTTGTTTTCTTTATCTTTTCTCAACTGTCCACTTCCTTCCTATAGCTATTTGATTCCTATTTTTTTCATTGCCTCATTTATATTTGCCACACCTATTATATCTAATTTATAGCTATCTTTCAAGACCTTTTTGTTACTTTCTGGAATAATACATGTTTTAAACCCTAATTTTTCTGCTTCTCTTAGCCTTTTTTCAATTAAATTAATTCTTCTAATTTCTCCAGTTAAACCTATTTCTCCAATAATTACCATATCTTTTGGAATAGGAACATTTTTAAATATAGAAGCAGTTGCAGCAGCTATTCCTAAATCTATAGCTGGTTCATTTAATTTAATTCCACCTACTACATTTAAATATACATCTTGAGAACCTAGCATTAAACCAACCTTTTTTTCTAAAACAGCAATTAAAAGTGTAAGTCTATTATAATCAATTCCATTTGCTGTTCTTCTTGGTATTCCAAAGACTGTTTGAGAAGTTAATGCTTGTAGTTCTACCAAAATAGGCCTTGTCCCTTCCATAGAGCAAACAACACAAGAACCTGCTGGATTGTCGTTATTCTCTGAAATTAGAATCTCTGATGGATTTAGTATTTCACACATTCCTTCTTCTTTCATCTCAAACATTCCAATTTCATTTGTAGAACCAAATCTATTTTTTACACCTCTTAATATCCTATAAGAAAAATATCTTTCTCCTTCTAAGTATAAAACTGTATCTACCATATGTTCTAATACTCTTGGTCCTGCTATATTTCCTTCTTTTGTTACATGTCCTATAATAATTGTTGTTATATTTCTTGATTTACAAACTCTCATAATTTGAGAAGTAATTTCTCTTACTTGGCTAACACTTCCGAGCTGCTGCTGCCAATTCTTCTGAATACATTGTTTGTATAGAATCTATAATTACAAGTTTAGGATTTATATCTATAATTGCTTGATTTACAATATCAATATCTGTTTCTCCTAAAAATAAAATATTCTCATTATTAATTCCAAGTCTATCTGCTCTCATTTTAATTTGTTCAGCAGATTCCTCGCCAGAAACATATAAAACCTTTCCTTCTCCTTTTACTTTGTCACATATTTGAAGAATTAATGTAGATTTACCTATACCTGGCTCTCCGCCAAGAAGTACTAAAGACCCTTTAACAAGTCCTCCTCCTAGCACTCTATCTAATTCTCCAAAACCAGTAGAATTTCTTGTTGTTTCTTTTGCCTCATATGAATTTAATTTTTGAGGTATATTGCTTTTTACATCTTTTGATTTTAAACTACTATTTTTATTTTCTACTATTTTTTGTTCGTAAAAGCTATTCCAACTATTGCATGCTGGGCACTTTCCAAGCCATTTTGATGACTCGTTGCCACACTCACTACAAACAAATATTGTTTTATTTTTTGCCATGCTTGCCTCCTTTTCTATACATAACAAAAAAAGTATAACATATTTTTTGGAAATATGCTATACTTTTTTAAGTAAATAATAACAATTATAGATATTTCTATCTATAAACAAAAGAAAGTTTTGTATTTATGCTTCTTTTTTCTTACCAAAAGTTACTTCTTGAAATAAGAAGTTACGTACTTTATCCCAAGTAATTTCTTGGTGTAAAAATTCATTAATTTCATCTTCAACTTTTTGTTGATATGGCGTTAATTCAACTTTTATTTCTTTGTTCCAATCAATTTCTTGTAACCAGAATCCTTTAAATTTTGACCAAAATCCTACTTTAGTTGGTAAATTGTTTGATGATCCTTTTCCATATACTTTGTTAATTGTTCCTGCATTCACTTGATTTTCATTGTTGTTTTCTTCAAATTCTACTCCTCCGAAAACTCCACCAACAACATTTTCTTCTCCTAATTCTGCCATATTTATTTCCTCCTTTGTAGTTTTTACCATTTTTCTATATTATTTATACTACATCTAGTGTTTTTTATCAAGTATTTTTATATTAAATGTTTGTTACATATTTGTTACAGTTTTGTTACAAGATTAAGATTTCACTAAAACAGAATCTTCCTTTGCTTCTATTACTGTCTCACAAGTCATGATATTTTCAATGTTTTTATCTTCTTTTTTAGCTAGAGCTAATATATAGTTATCACTATGCCCTTTATACATTCCATCTTTTTCTTCTTCCCACAAAATTTCTAATTCTTTACCTATATAGCTTTCATTATAGTATTTCTGATTTTTATTTGATAATTCTATTAATTTATTGCTTCTTTGCTCTTTTAAATTACCATCTACCTGATTTGGCATAGAAGCTGCTTTTGTTCCTTTTCTTGGAGAATATTTAAAAACGTGCATTTTATAGAAATTTACTTTGCTTAAAAAATTATATGTTTTATTAAATTCTTCATCAGTTTCTCCTGGAAAACCAACTATTATATCGGTTGTGAGCATAACATCTGGGTATGTTGCTCTTAATCTCTCCACAATTTTCATAAATTCACAAGTATTATATCTTCTATTCATTCTTTGCAATGTTTCATCACAACCGCTTTGTAAAGACAAATGAAAATGATGACATATTTTATCTAATTTACTTAGCCTGTCTACAAATTCTTGTGTTATAAGCAGTGGCTCAATTGAGCCTAGTCTTATTCTTTTTATGTCTTCTATCTTATTTATTTCTTCTAATAAATCGATTAGCTTATAATCTTCTTTAAAATCCTTTCCATACGATGCAACGTGTATTCCAGTAATTACTACTTCTTTTATACCTTCTTTTGCAATCTTTTTTATTTCTGATAATATACTTTCTGGTTTTCTACTTCTTACCCTGCCTCTTGCATAGGGAATAATACAATAAGAGCAAAATCTATCACAGCCATCTTGTACTTTTATTACAGCTCTAGTTTTATCAGTATATGTAACATCTCCAAAATCTACAAATTCTTTTTGATGCATAACATCTTCAACAGAAATATTATTTTCAGTTTCTTTTTTATAATTTTCTATAAATTGTGCTATTTCTTTTTTTTCGTTATTTCCTAAAATCAAGTCAATTTCTGGTATTTTTTCTAATTCTTCTTTTGCTACTTGAACATAGCATCCACAAGCAATAATTA
>CANQEA010000101.1 GCA_947594095.1 uncultured Clostridia bacterium
CAAAAATAAATTTAAAACTTGTCATATTCTTTAAATCTTCCCCATATATATTAACTAAAGTAATTTGTACAAACATTTTGATATGGATTTAAAGGAGGTATATAGATGGAAAATACAAGATTGTATCAAGACATCGCTAAAAGAACGGAAGGTGATATTTATGTAGGTGTTGTTGGACCTGTTAGAACTGGTAAATCTACATTTATTAAAAAATTCATGGATTTACTTGTGCTTCCAAACATAGACAATGAATACAAAAAAGAAAGAGCAAAAGATGAACTTCCACAAAGTGCTAGTGGAAAAACAATTATGACCACAGAGCCAAAATTCGTACCAAACGAGGCAGTTGAGATTACATTAGATAATAACCTAAAATTTAAAACTAGATTAGTTGATTGTGTAGGATATTTAGTTGATAATGCTATTGGTTATTTAGAAGATGACATGCCTAGAATGGTTAAAACCCCATGGTTTGAAGAAGAGATACCTTTTGAACAAGCAGCAGAAATAGGAACTAAAAAAGTAATTCAAGAACACTCTACAATTGGTGTTTTAGTTACAACAGATGGAACAATTACAGATATTCCAAGAGAAGATTATATTAAAGCAGAAGAACGTGTTGTATCTGAACTTCAAGAATTAAATAAACCATTTATTATTTTGTTAAATTGTAATGATCCTTCTTCTGAATATTCTAAAGAACTATCAGCAAATTTAAGCGAAAAATATAAAACAACAGTTATTCCAGTTAATTGTGAATATTTATCAATTGATGACATTAATGATATCTTTTCTAAAATATTGTATGAATTTCCAGTAAATGAAGTAAAAATAAAATTCCCAAAATGGATTGACGGCCTATCTTTGGAACATCCTCTAAAATCTGAACTTTATAAAGAAATTCAAGATGCATTTACAAATTTGAATGTTTTAAAAGAAGTTTCTGGTTGTGTAGATTCTATCAAACAAACTGAAATTATTAACAGAACATCAATTGGCGATATTCAACTTGGTTCTGGAAATGTTAGTATAGATATAAATTTAAAAGAAGAACTATTTTATCAAGTTCTTACTGAAATTACAGGTGTGTCTGTTTCAAATGAAGGTGATTTATTTGGTATAATCTCTGAACTTTCTTCTACTAAAAAGAAGTATGACAAAATTGCCTACGCTTTAGAAGAAGTTGATGCAAAAGGTTATGGTATTGTTACTCCAAGTATTGATGATTTAGTTTTAGAAGAACCAGAAATGGTAAAACAAGGATCACGCTTTGGAGTTAAATTAAAGGCAACAGCACCATCTCTTCATATTATAAAAACTAATGTTACAACAGAGGTTTCTCCAATCGTTGGTTCTGAAAAGCAATCTGAAGAATTAGTTAATTACTTACTTTCTGGTTTTGAAAGTGATCCAAAACAAATTTGGGAATCTAACATTTTTGGTAAGAGCTTACATGAATTAGTAAATGAAGGACTTCAAACCAAACTTTCTAAGATGCCAGAAGACGCACAAATTAAACTTCAAGAGACTCTAGAACGTATTGTAAACGAAGGCAGTGGCGGATTAATTTGTATTATTCTATAAAGCAAAAAATTTCTAAATGGTTTTATCCATTTAGAAATTTTTTAATTAATAATTAGTTTTACTAATTTCTGGATACTCGAAAAATTTGCCATTCTCTGTAAATTGACCACTTAATACATGGTCTTTATTAAAGTCATTTTCCCCTTTTAAAAAATATTTATTATTATCTACAAACCAACTTGCATTTGTAATTGGATCATCCCATGTTACATCAATTGCATACCAATTACCATCTAATTCTACATAGTTCCATGCGTGATTTTCTGTATTTCCTTGTGAATTAGTACCTTTTCCAATTCCTAGTATACAAGGTATACCCATTTCATCTAATAAATATTTAAATGATCTTGCATATCCTTCACACACACTTTCCCCATTAATTAAAGCACCATAGACATTATAAATATTTTGTTTTGAAAGTGTTGTATCATAAGAAATATTTTCTATCAAATAATCATGAACCATTTTTATATCATCATAAGTATCCCCTGTTGCATTACTTAATATCTCTTCTTTTACTTCTTCTATTTGATCTATTGCACTATCTATTTGCTCTTTGCTACTAAATTCACTAATTAAATAGTTTGCTTCATCTCCATTATTAATAAATACATTATATGTTTTTTGTGAGCCTTTAGTTGTTGTTTCTATATTTAAGTACATTTTATTTGGATCTAAATAGAAAACTTCTGGATTGTCATATGTAAATGCTTCTATTGCAGATTGATAATAATTTCCAAGTTCTTCTTCCCCATTTGGCTTGCTTAATATATTTGAAAATGATGTTCCAAGATCAACTTTATATGTTCCAGTTTTCATGTTATTTTTATTACGATTTAACGCATCATAAATAGTTTTTGATGTAGAGTCTAATTGATGATAAAAATATCTTTTATATGAATCTATTGAAGAATTAAATTCTTCTTTAACCTGTTCACCACTTTCATTTTTATTTGAATAGCTTTCTACATTACCAAAAAGTGTTGAACTACTCTCATTAGCTTCTTCTGTTTCTTCATTTTCTTGATCTGCAATTTTTGTTTTAAAATTTTCTACTTCTGATGATGCTTCTTTTGGCATACTAGCCGATATCTCTTGAAAAATTATTACTCCAAAAATTGCAAGGACAGAAACTATTCCAATTATAACAAATGTAATTATAACTTGTGTAAATCTATCTTTCATAATTTTCTCCTAAATTTATTTTACATATTAATTATAACACAAATTTAGCAATTATACAATGTTTTGTAATCTGTATTGTAACCCTGTATTTCTTTTTTTTGCTTCAATATTTTGTATCATAAAACTTACCATTTTATCACTACCAATAACTATTAATAATTTCTTTGCTCTTGTAATTCCTGTATATAATAAATTTCTAGTCATAAGCATAGGAGCTGCTTGTGGTATAGCCATAATTACAACATCAAATTCACTCCCGCTGTGCTTTATGTATTGTTATACTATAACTATGTTCAATTTGATCTAAATCTATATAATCATATGTTGCAGTTTTACCATCATCAAATTCTATTTCAACTACTTTTTCTATATCATTTATTTTTTGAATTGTTCCTATTTCTCCATTAAATACTCCGCTTCCGAACTCTGTCTTATCATATTCATTTTTTTGCCAAGTAATATCATAATTATTTTTTATTTGCATTACTCTATCGCCTTCTCTATAGATAACACTACCTATTTGTCTTTCATCTTTATCTCCAAAATTAGGGTTCATTTTTTCTTGCAATGCTTTATTTAGTTCTTTTGTTCCAAGCATCCCCTTTTTTGTTGGAGTAATTACTTGAATATTTTTGAAAAAATCATAATCTCCATAATTTTGAAGTCTACCTGAACATAATGATAGTATTTCTTTTTGTGTTCTCTCTCCGTGAATATTCATTTATAAAAAAGAAATCGTTATTTGTTTCTTCTGTTTCATCTTCTTTATTTATAAAGCCAAGTCCTTGATTAACTCTGTGAGCATTTACAATAATTTTTGATTTTGCAGCTTGTCTAAAAATTTTATCTAAAATAACAACAGGTATTGTTTCTGATTTAATTAAATCTTTTAATACACTTCCTGGTCCTACAGATGATAATTGGTCTACATCTCCTACTAATACTAACTTTGTGCCTCTATAAATACATCTTAATAAATAATTCATAAGAAACATATCTACCATAGATAACTCATCTACAATTATAATATCTGCATCAATTGGTGTTCCTTCATATCTACTTGCATTTTGGTAAAAATCATCTTCTTCTATTTTTCCTATTTCTAATAATCTGTGAAGTGTGGATGCTTCTTTTCCTGTTGTTTCTGTCATCTTTTTTGCAGCTCTACCTGTTGGTGCACAAAGTGATACTTTTCTTCCTTGTTTTTCGTATAAATCTATTATTGATTTAATTATTGTGGTTTTACCTGTACCTGGTCCTCCTGTAATTATTGTTACATTATTATCATTTACTAATTGTACCGCTTCTTTTTGCTTGTCAGATAATTCTATTTCAGATAATTTTTGTACTTTGTTTAATTCCTTTTCTAGCTTATCTATTTTTTTCGCATTTGGACTTTCTAGTAACATTTTTATTCTAAATGCTATATCTTGTTCTGTAGAATAGAAATGTTCTAAATATACCCATTCTTGTTCTTCTCTCTTTTCAACTACTATTTCATTTTTTATTTTTAATTCTATCAAATTATCTTCTATATATTCTTTGTCTATGTTTAAAAGTGATGACACAAATTCTAACAAATTTTCTTTAATTACACATGAATGGCCATTATAAGTGCTTAAAATTAGGGCATATTTTATACCACTTTTGACTCTTTTTTCGTTTATAGGATCTATTCCTAAGTCTAATGCTATTTGATCCATTTGTTTAAAGTCTACTCCCCTTGCTATGTCAAGTAATAAATATGGATTTGCCTCTATTTCTTCTATGGCATTTGTTCCCCATAAGTCATATGCTTTTTTTGCATATTTTGCAGAGATTCCGAATCTATCTAAAAATCCAACAATTTGCCATATCTCCCAATTTTCATTAAAGCTTTCTGACATTTCTCTTGCTCTTGGAACTGAGATACCTCTTACTTCTGCAAGCCTTGTTGGTTCAAATTTAAATACATGTATTGTTTCTTCTCCAAATTTGTTTATAATTCTTTTGGCAAGTGTTTCTCCAATTCCTTTTACATGACCATTTGCAAGATATTTTTCTAATGCTCCTAATGTTTTAGGCATTAGTTTTTCAAATGTGTCTACTTTAAATTGCCTACCATATTCTTTGTGTTCAACAAATTTTCCAGTTAGCCTTAAATTATCAGCAGAATGTACAAATGGCATATATCCTACAATTGTTGTTAGCTCTTCTTCTGTTTCAAAAGTTGCAATTAAATAACCATTTATTTCGTTTTTATAAATTATGTCTGCTACTTCTCCTTCTATTTGCAAAGCTTTTCCTCTTTCCTATTTTTTTCTATATTTTATCATAAATAAATTCACTTTTCAATTAGTATTTCTCATATAATAGACTAAGTTTAAAAAA
>CANQEA010000102.1 GCA_947594095.1 uncultured Clostridia bacterium
AGCATATTCATTAGGATTAGCAAGTTATGATAAAACAGAAATACAAGCAAATGATGATTTTTATGACACATGGCATAACGGTAAATATTACGAAGATTATCTAACAGTTAATGATGATGAAAAAGATAGTTATAGCGGGGTATATGAAAATCAAAAAAATGATGTACATCCACCATTTTATTACCTAATACTTAGATTTGCTATGGGATTTAATCTAAACAACTTTTCAATGTGGCCAGGAATTATTGTAAATATCATTATATATATGTTTATAACAATATTTATGTATTTGATATTACAAAAGTTGTTGCAAAAAGAAACACATGTAAAAGAAAAAGCAATTTTACTTGCATTTATTTCATCTATAACTATGGCATCTTTAACAAGTGTTTTATATATTAGAATGTACGCATTATCTACATTAAATGTATTAATTACTGCATTTTTACATATTAAGCTATTAGAAAATAAAAAACAAGATCCAAAATTGCTGCTATTGATAGGCTTATCTGCTCTAGTTCGGTGTACTTACGCATTACTATTATTTATTCTTCTTAGGTATGCTATATATAATATTTACAGTAAAATATATAAAACAAAAACAATACAAAGAATTTGGCTTATATACTTTAACAATGGTAGTTGCAGGAATTTTATCACTAATAATATTCCCTTATTCAATACAACATATGTTCTTTGGATATAGGGGAGAAGGTGTAATAGGAAACCTAACAGATATATCTGTATTTATTACACATATATTAGCATATTTACAAAAAATGAATTACTTTGCATTTAACAATTTGTTAGTTCCTATAGTAGTTATATTATTGTATTTATTCTATAAGAGAAAATCAGATAAAATTGAAACTAAAACAGATGTAAACGAAGAAGCAAAATTAATTGCACTTCCAACATTGTTTTACTTTGTGATAGTAGCTGTTGCATCTCCTTGGATAGAAATAAGATATATAATGCCAGTATGTGGATTGATATTTGTTTTAGTAATGTATTATCTATATAAATTATTAAAAACAGTTTGTACAGAAAAAAGTAGTAATGTAATTATGTGTGCTTTACTTGCATTAACACTAGTTTCACCATTTATTTTTAAGATAGAGCCAGAAGTTCTATATAGTGATAAAAAAGAAATAGTACAAAAACTAGGAAATGAATTAAATGTACCTACAGTATTCTTCTTTAATTCACAAAACAATAGATTTTTAGATGATATATTATTATTTAGCAAACTTGATGAATCATATGTAGCAAAAGATATACAATATACAGAAAGCAACATACAAAAAATATTAGAAGGAAAAGATATTTCTAACGGAATTGTTCTATTTATAAATGAAGGTCAAGAAAATGATAATATAATAAATACTACTTTAAAAGCTACAAATTTAAGCAAGTGTGAGTATTTGAAAAGACTAAATGCTTGTGATGTTTATTATTTGAAATAAATTATATTATTTTATTCAATTTCTTGAATATATAAAAGGTCAGGCATTAATTTGCCTGATTTTTGAATTATTTATTTTATTCTTTGATGTTTTTTGGGACGTGGTCAAAAAACATCTTTTATATTTTTTATTTCTTGTTTTTTTAATCCTGTTATTTCGGCTATATCTTCAATAGAGAAATTTCTAGCTAATAGTTTCTTTGCAATTTCTTTTTTGTTTCTTTCTTCACCAATTTTAAGTCCACGTTTTTTACCTATTGAAACCCCTTGCTTTTTACCTATTGTAATTCCACGAGCTTCACCAATTTTTATCCCCTGTCTAATATTTCTCTTGTCTTCTTCTCTTAACATTTCTACACATGCAAGCATTTTTTCATCACCTCCAGATAATTTCCTTATACTTTCTTTAGCTTTTGTATTTCCTATTTTTTGACTTAAAATATAATCTATAACGTTTATAATAAATCCCTTATCTTCTTCTTTTATCTTTGGTATAATTTCTTCTAAATATTTTGCTAGCTCTTCGTTTGTTTTTGCACTTTCTAGTAACATTAATTTGCTAATTAAAATATCATTATTTAGTAATTCTTTTTTTTTATATTTATTTACATCTACTAAATAAAAACTAGATAATTCTTTTAAATCTACTAAATCATTATCTTGTAGTTGTCTTATAGAATTTTTTGTGTTCCACTTTTCTTTTCCAGCATATAGTACAATTGGAATTATAGCAGGATAGATAGCATCTTTTTTGTTTAATTTTCTATGTTGTACATTATTTCTCATAATTTCAAATTGATATTCTAAAATTCTGTATGGCATTGAATAATCTACTTTGGTTTGGTGTTCTATTAGAATAAAAATATTTTTGTCTTTTATTTTGTAAATAACATCTGCTTCGCGATTTTTAAATTGTGATGTAACGAAATTTGTTTTATAGAGTTTTAAATCATTTTCAGTTATTTCACTTTTAAAATTAATTATTGATTTAATAAATTTATATGCATCCTTTTTATTTGAAAGTGCGATTCTAAACATTTTATCATGTTCATTATTAATGGGATAGGTTTTGGTAGCTTTATTAGATAAATATATTTTCCTTTTTCTAGTATTATTAGGATTTTTAATATAATATCTATTATAGAAACAATTATGCAAATCTTTAATATATTTCTTATTATTAGTATTACTTTTATTGTAATATCTTACTTGTCTTTTGTCAATGTTTTTTTGGTAATTTCTTGAAAAATTTTTGGTGTTCACCTCCTAATGCATAAGTTTAATAGTTAATTGCACATAAATTTATTAGCACAAGTTTTTTATTTGAAATTTTTACGAAATAATTTTAAATTGAATTAAAAATGAATAGAATAAGTTAAACTAGATATCAATGAAAATTTATTAACAAAAAAATTCTTGACTAGCAAATATATTAACAAATATAATTTCAAATTTCAATAGTTCTCAACAACTTTTCATCGCAAAATTCGACAAATAATTTTGAAAATATAAAATAATTACACTCTTTGATGCTTTTTGACCCAGTGCCAAAAAACATAAAAATGTATTATAATAAAAAACAAAAAATTTCTTTAAGTATTTTCCTTAAAGAAATTCTTTATATATCAATAATAACAAAAGATAGTTGATAAATCAATAGAAAAGTACAAAAAAATAAAAAAATTTTTAATATATAATTAAACATAATAAAGAAAATAAAACTAGTAAAAACGTTGAAATAAAAGGCTATACTAGATTTAGTTTTTTCTTTAAGGAAAATACTTAAAGAAAAACTAAAGAAGGAGAGAGAAAAATGTTAAAGGAAAAAGAAAAATTAGAAAAACAGCCAAAAACAAGTAGAAGGCCTGATAAAAGAAAACAAAAAGAAAACAATGCAATACACAATAGGGGTATTACATTAATAGCTTTAGTAATAACAATTATAGTAATTCTGATCCTAGCGCGGAGTAAGTATTAATACTCTTTTTGGAGATAATGGGTTACTTACAAAAGCACAATATGCTGTAGATGAAAATAAAAAAGCAGGGGCATATGACAAAGTGGCAACAGAAGTGTTTGCAAGCTATGATAATGATGGAACATTAAATGAAGAAAAATTAAGAGCAAATTTAAAAAGAGCAGGAGGTACAACAGCAGATGATGGCGATTTAGAAGAAGAAGAACCAGGTGGATTTCCAATAAAAGTAAAAATGGATGGATATATATTTGAAATAGACAAATATGGAAATATAACAAAAGAAGGAGAAATAGCAAGTGGCGGAGAAGAACAAGGGGATGACCCAACAGTAGTAGAGACTATACCAGAAGACACAAGTTATGCAGGATATTATGCAGATTTAGATGGAGATGAACAAGCAGATGGAATAATATATGCAGATTTAGCAGTAGGATCTGATGGAGAAAAGAAATGGAATGAAGATGGTTGTTCTGTTTTCGAGTATCCATCAGAAGGAGAAACTGGTAATGTAACATATAAAAAATACGTATTAGAAGAACAACAAGGAAGTGGATTTGGAGAAGAATATAAAAAAGAAATGATAAAAGTAGCAGATAGTAGTGATGCAGGCGCAGATAGATTTTATGTAATGGCATTAGAAGATGTAACAAAAGACGAAACAAAAACATTTACATGGTATAAAAATGGATATGATAAATTAAACCAACATAATGAAGCGGTTGATTCTGGTGAAAATGATTTTGGCTTAGGAGACGACAACACGGAATATTGGATGAAAGACGAGTATTCAGAAGAATATGGAGGGTTGGATGAAGGAGATATATGGAAAGTAATTAACAGCGAATTAAAGGATAAAGGAAAAACATGGTTTGTACCATCAAAATCAGAATGGTCAGCATTTGGATATATGTGTTACGAAACAGAAGGTATTAATATGTCAACTGAAAATTATGGTGAGTTCGGGCTTAGCGGCTCCTACTGGTCGTCTTCGCTGAACTCAGCTGACTACGCCTATAACGCCTACTTCAACAACGGTTACATTGACAACGGCTTAAACGTCGATAGCCTCAACTATGTGCGCCTGAGCACGACTTTCTAATTTTGTAAAAAATTAGAAAGCAATATAAGTGTTATGCAAACAACGCTATTTATAAATTTCACCTCACATTATGACACAAAAAGTCATATTATGTAATGTGAGGTGAAAAAAATTGGATTGGTTTGACAATTTAAGTCCAGTAATACAAGCGCTAATTGCAACCATATTCACTTGGGGAGTAACAGCATTAGGAGCAGTTACAGTTTGCTTCTTTAAAAAAGTGAATAAAAAAGTTTTAAATACTATTTTAGGATTTAGTGCAGGTGTTATGATAGCAGCGTCATTTTGGTCTTTGCTTGCACCTTCTATAGAACTTTCAGAAGAACTTGGTTATATTGTTTGGATATTACCAGCAACAGGTTTTGTAACAGGAAGTTT
>CANQEA010000103.1 GCA_947594095.1 uncultured Clostridia bacterium
AATTTTGTTTCAGTTGATTCAAATTTATCTGAAAGTGTTAATTCATATACTCAATTTGATTTTGAGTATGATTATAAGTTTTTTACTCAAGAACTCTCTACTTTTAATTGCCTAGCCTTTTTGTCTGATGGAGACAAAATTCTTAAACCCACTAAATTAAGGATGATACCTTATTTTGAAAAGGAGGATTAAATTTTTATGAAAAAAATTTTTTTACTTATATTTTGCCTATTTTTTATTTTTATAATATTATTTTCTTTGCAAATGCCTACATACTGCGCTACTCCTAAAATAGTTTCTAAATTAACAGATGCCTTTGAAGATATTGAAAGTTGGTTTTTAAAACTAGCAACACCTGCTGCCGCTGTTGCAGTTGGAACAGGTGTATTTATGAAAAAATTTAGTTTTGGAGATGAAGAACGAATAAGAACATCTAAAAAAATAATTCGAGGTTCTCTTTTTTCATATGGATTTTTGCTTGCTTTAGATTTAATTTTACAAGCAATTAAATCATTTATTTAGGAGGAATTTTGGAACAAAGTGAAGTAGTTAATTTAATTATAGAAACTATTAATACTATTTTTAGTAATATATTATCTTCAATTAATAATAATTTATATGGAAATTTAGATAATGTCGCTTTTATTAATAAAGATATTTTATCTAATTCATTTTTTGAAAAAATATTAGGATCAAATGGAAAAAATGGTTTAATTTATTTAACTGATGCTATGCTTTTAGGAATTAGTATTTATTATTGTATAAAATTATTTTATTCCCATTATTCTGAATCTAATATAGAAAAGCCTTATCAATTTTTATTTAAATTATTAATATTTGCTATATTTATTAATTTTTCTTATTTTTTTATGGAACAAGTATTAAATTTAAATTATTTAATTTCATCGTCTATTCAAGAAATAGGGGAAAATATATTAAATCAAGATATTTCCTTCTCTGGATTAATTTCTAAATTAAATTCTACATTATCATTTGGTGAATCTTCTTTAGATATTTTTTCTCTAGATGGTATATTAAAAAGCTTTACAAGTATAGGATTAATTAATTTATTATTTACATATTCACTTAGATATGTATTTGTACAAGTTTTAATTCTATTTTGTCCTTTTGCACTTTTAAGTTTAATTAATTCCTCTACATCATGGATTTTCCGCTCTTGGTTTAAATGTTTATTTTCAATTTTAATTTTGCAATCATTTTTTCCTTTAATTATAATGATTATTTTTTCTGTTCCTGATAATAATAATGTTTTATTAGTTGCTGGAATTTATTTACTTACAAAAATTAATAATTATGTGAAGGAAATTTTTGGTGGAGTTAGTGTTGATTTTTCATCTAATTTTAACAGTATGATGTCTATATTAAAAAAATAAATATTCCATAAAGGTTTATAGGTAACCTTTTTAAAGACCTAAATATATTACAAGGAATTAATTTTTATGAATTATATATTTCCAACAAATTATAATTTTAAAAATAAATTATTTGGATTTATTGATTATCCAACTGCTATATTTAATATAATTTATTTTTTGATAGTATTTTCTTTATTTAATGCACTATTTAAGCAAATTAATTTAAAAATAATTTCTATTGTAATTTTTTATTTTCCTATGTTTCTTTTTAGTATAATTGGCTTTAATCATGAAAATATTTTATATAGCTTATTTTATATTATTAAATTTCTAATTAAGCCAAAGATTTATTTATATAAATAGTTGTAAATTTCGACTTATAATGATATAATTTGCGTTATAAAATAGTATTTAGGAAAGGATGAATATAATGAAATTAGAACAAAATGACTTATCTTTAATATTTTCTCAAACAGCTATTTCCGATGTTTTTTTTACAGAATATTTATCACAAGCAGATGGAAATTTTATAAAAGTTTATTTATATTTGTCTTTTTTATCTAAATATAATAAAGATGTTAAAATTAATGATTTGTCTAAAAAGTTAGAATTGCCTCTTAAAGTAATTCAAGATGCAATTAAATATTGGGAAGATTTAGGTCTTCTTATTAGAAAAAATCAAGGTTTTATAGTTGCTAATATTCAAGAAATTGAACTTAATAAAATATATAAACCTAAAATTTCAATGTCTTCAAGTGATATTAAACGTATTCAAGAAAGTAAATCTCGTGCTACTGTTATAGATACAATCAATAATGAATTTTTTCAAGGAGTTATGTCTCCATCTTGGTATGGTGATATTGATTTATGGTTCAAAAAATATGGCTTTGATGAAGAAGTTATGCTTGCTTTATTTAGATATTGTTTTAATAAATCAGCTCTTCATAGATCTTATATTACAACAGTTGCCGAAGCTTGGAGCCATAATAATGTAAAAACATTTAGCGATTTAGACTTATATTATCAAAAACAAGAAAAAATTAAGACAATCGCTAATTCAATAAAAAAGAAACTAAGATTATCTAGAAATTTATCAATTTATGAAGAAGCTTATGTTGAAAAATGGCATATTACATACGGATATAATATGGACATAATTGATTTAGCTCTTAAGAAAACTACATCAAAATATAATCCAAGTTTTGAATATATTGATAAAATTTTAACTGACTGGCATGAAAAAGGCCTAAAAACAGTTGATAAAATTTTAGTTTACATTGAAAATCAAAAAAATAAACCTATACAAAAAAATGAAAAATCAAAAAAGGAAGCTTCTTTTTCTCAAAGACCTTATAATGATTTAAATAATTTTTATAGTAATATGTAAATGTGAGAGGTGATTTTTTGGACTTAAATAATTTAAAAAGTCTTTTAATTAAATATGATCAAAAAAGAAATACAGCAATAGCTACAGCTAATCAGAAAAAATACGAATTATATGATAAATTTCCTGAATTAGAGCAAATAGATAATGAAATCAATATATTGTCTATTAATCAAATTAAAAATGTTTTAACATCTCAAGATAAATCACAAGTTGATGATTTAAAAGGTAAAATTTCTAATTTGAAAGATAAGCGTGAAAAAATTTTAAAAGAGCATAATATAAATTCTAAAGATTTTGAGCCAGTTTTTGACTGTAAAAAATGTAATGACACCGGATATATAAAATCTTCAAATGGTAATACTTTATGCAATTGTATAAAACAAGAATTATATAATATTGAATACAATAATTCAAATATATATGATCTAAAAAATCAAACATTTAAAAATTTTAAATTAGATTGTTACTCAGATGTTGCTGATAAAGAAAAATATGGACAAAAGCTTTCTCCTAGAGAAAACATTATTTCTATCAAAAAAATATGTGATAAATTTATTGAAAACTTTGATGATCCAACAGAAGGAAATTTATTATTTTGTGGAAATACTGGTCTTGGTAAAACATTTTTATCATCATGCATTGCAAATGAAATGATAGCAAAGGGTAAAACTGTTTTATATCAAACAGCACCAATAATGTTAGATAGCATTATTGACTATAAATTTGGTAAATCTTCAAACAATATATGTAATTCTATTTATAATGTTGATTTATTAATAATTGATGATTTAGGAACAGAAGCTAAAAATACTTTAAAAGTTACAGAATTATTCAATATAATAAATACAAGACTTCTAAATCAAGATAATAAAATTACTAAAACAATTATATCAACAAATCTATCTTTACAAGATTTATATGAAGTTTATGAAGAACGAATTGTTTCAAGAATAATAGGAAATTATAATTCTTGTTATTTCTACGGAGATGATATTAGAATCAAAAAGAAAATGAAAGTATAATTAAATAATATATAAAAAAAGAATATTTACATAAAATATTCTTTTTTTGGTGGGCAACCAGGGGATCGAACCCTGGACCTTCTGATTAAGAGTGTATTTGCTATCCATAATTTTATTATTTCGTTAAGTCTTGATACAAGTAATATAGCATACAAAACTATTTATTTCAATAGTATTTGAGAGTTTTAATAAAAATTTATTTAAGTTTATAAAAAATTAGAATAGATTAAAAAAATTTAATAAAACTTCTCAAACTGGGGACTATTTTTATCAAAAGTGGGGATTTTTAATTTTTAAAAGTTAAAAGTGGGGACTATTAAATTTAAGATATATATAATCATTTTAGAAATCATTGTTAAAAAGCAATGGTTTCTTTTTATGTCTATTCTAATTTTAGAAAGGACGTATCAAATGATTTTAACAAATTTTTTGGCTAGTAATAGTTATATTATTACAAATAAATTTCTAATTCAAATTGTTGGATTAGAATCAGCAATATTACTTGGAGAATTATGCTCTGAATACAATTATTGGAATAAAACAAATCAATTAACAGATGATGAATGGTTTTTCTCTACAAGAGAAAATATTGAAAATAATACAGGTTTATCTGAATATAAGCAAAGAGTAGCTTTAAATAAACTTATAGAAAAGAAACTAATTTTAACAAGAAGAATGGGAGTTCCTTGTAAAGTGTATTATAAAATAAACGAAAACGAAATTATTAAACTTTGTAATGAAGCTAAAAAACAAGATAGTCAAAATTTTAAGAATAAGAACTTAAAAAATTTAACTTCTAGTTCTGAAAATTTTGAAGAACTAGATATAGAAAGTTTTAATATAAACAATAATAAGAAAAGTAATAATAAAAATAATAAAGAATATAGTACACCTTATAAAAAGAAAAATTATAAGCCAAATTTTGAACAAAGAGAATATCCACCTGGATTTTTTGATCAGTTTTACTGTAATTAAAATTGACTTTTATAAAAAAATATGCTAAAATATTACTATAATGTGAATAATATTTAATAA
>CANQEA010000104.1 GCA_947594095.1 uncultured Clostridia bacterium
CTAATTTTTGTTTTCTACGTTCTGCATCTATTTGATCTATTCCTTTATCTGCAACTTCTAGTATGTCTATATTATATTTCACATAATCTCTAAATTTTTGTTTTTTATTTTCATTATTTTGTTCTTTATTTTCTTTCTTTTCTAATTTTTCTTCTGTATCTGTTTTATGTATTTCATCTGGTTCTTTATCTAAATCTTTTTTCAAAACTTCTTCAGGTTCAACTTCTTCTTTGTATTCGTTTTTATTATTTTTACCCCAATTAGCAATTGATGTTGCTATTCTTGATTTTTTGAAAAATTTAGGTAAGAATTTAGAAATTCGTGGAAATCTCTTCTCAAATTCACTAACTTCAACTAAATTTTCTTTATTGTTATGTTCCTCATATATTGGTTCTTCATTAAATAGTTTCTCTTCAGTTGACACTTTTTTGATTGGTTCTTCATCAGATATCTTTTCCTCAACTGGCTCTTTTTTAATTTGTTCTTCTTGAACAGGTTTTTCCTTAACTGCTTCTTCTTTTCTTCTTTCTTTTCTAGATAGTGGAAGTGGTGTTTTTGAGGTGAACTTTCTATCTTTCCAATCTTTTAATGCAATTTCTAGTGATTCCCTACTTTGTCCTTCCATTAACTTTCCAGCGACAAAATTACATTTAGTTACTAAAGAAGCTGTTTCAAAACATTTTCTTCTAATTTGAGCTTTTGTTAATCCTTTTAATTCTTCTCTTTTTTCAATATTATTGGCTATTTCTACGTTTTTAGAGAATTCTTTATTATTTTCATCTACTTCTTTACTTAAATCAGAAAGTTTAGTATCTAATCCTGCTTTTTTTGTATTTAAGTCTGTTTTTTCACTATTTAACTTTTCTTTTTCATCATCAGTAAGCGTTTCCTTTTCAGTCCTTAATTTCTCGTCAATTTCATGGATTCTTTTAGTAATTTTCTTTTTTTCTTCTAAAAGAGTCTCCTGTTTTAGCAAATTCTTTTCTATTGCTTTATCTAAGTTTTTATCTTGTTTGTTTATATTTTCTTCTAGTTCTCTAGCATTAACATATTCCTCTTTTAATATTTCAAAATCTGATTCTAACTTATCCTTATATTTCATAATATTTTCTACTTTTGGTAGATTTTCCATTACTTTTGTCATTTTTGAAATTCTTTAAATTCTTCTGCATTAAGCATTTTAGCATTTAATTTTTCTTGTAATTGTTCATAATGATGTTTCATATCTCCATTTTTATAAGATTCGTAAATTTCTTCCCAATTTCTCATTACAATTACCTCCTTTGTGTTTTAAAACACTCCATATAATTATTATACCAAAAAAATACTATTTTCGCAACCTTTTTACATGATTTAATAATTTTGTAATATTCTGGTAACGTTCGTAATATTTACTATATGAATGTTTTCTTTTTATTTTAGAACTACTTGAGCTTATATCTCATAATCTTTCTCTTGGTTCTGTTTTTCTTCTGTGTTATTTATCACTGGTAAACTATCATAATTTAA
The DNA here is from genome assembly GCA_947594095.1 of uncultured Clostridia bacterium. The sequence goes on from CANQEA010000104.1 coordinate 1,510, forward strand.
ATTATTTGATCGAGCCAACTTATAACTTAAATCTGTGTAGGCATTTGTTTCGTTTTCATCAAGCGTATCTAATCTATCTTCATATTCTTGCATCTTTTCTAATATTCTATCTTGTATGCTTGACTTGACATACTCAATTTCATCAATAATTTGTGCTTTTGATTCTTTAATTTTTTGTTCTAATTCATTTAACTGTGCCTTTTTAGTTTCTAGCTCTATTCCTTTTGATTGTCCTAATTTATTATGCATTAATATAAGTGCTTGTTCATTTTTTATTTTCTGCATTTCTTTTATTAATTCACTTTCTCTATTTTCCATTTCAACTATATTTTGTTTTTCCATACTTAATTTAACAAAAGCACTCTTTTCATCTTTCAAATTCATAATTTTTACCATTCCCTTTCATTTATTTTTTAAATGATTCTAAACTGCGTAATGCAAGTTTATTATACCTTTCCTTTTTATCTCTTATTTTCTTTCCTTCTAATTCTGGCAAAATACCAAAATTAGCATTCATTGGTTGGAACTTGTCATTTGAAGTTGAAATATATTTCGCTAAAGCACCTATCATTGTGTATTCATGAAATTCAACACTTGTTGATAATTCATCTCTTGATTTTTCTTTTGTATTTTTTTTGAAATCTTCTATAGCATTTAAAGCTGCTACCATTCCAGATGAAATTGATTCAACATAACCTTCAACTCCTGTTATTTGTCCTGCAAAATATATATTTTTATTAGATTTTAGTCTATATGTATTGTCTAATAATTTAGAAGAGTTAATATATGTATTTCTGTGCATTACACCATATTTTATAAATTCTGCATTTTCAAGTCCAGGTATTTTAGAAAAAACTCTTTTTTGTTCTCCAAATTTTAAATTTGTTTGAAATCCAACTAAATTATATAATTTAGCTTGCATATCATCTTGTCTTAATTGAATAATTGCATATGGTCTTTTAGCAGTTCTTGGGTCATCAAACCCAACTGGCTTTAATGGTCCAAATCTTAAAGTATCTACTCCCCTTTTTGCCATAACTTCAATTGGCATACAACCCTCGAAGATTTCTCCTTTTTCAAAATCATGCAAAGTTACAACTTCTGCATTTATTAGTTCATTATAAAAATCTTCATATTCTTCTTTTGTCATTGGAAGATTTATATAACTTTCTTCTTGCTTGCTTAATCTTTTTTTCCATTGTTCTATACTTTCATCTTTCTTTTTTTCTTGTGAATACCTATCTCCATAGAATGCTATGTCAAAATCTATACTATCTTTAGTTACAATAGGCGCTGCTGCATCATAAAAATATAGTTTATCTTCACCTGTTATCTTTTGAATTTCTTTAGCAAGTGAATCTGATGTTAAAGGTCCTGTCGCAATTATAACAATTCCATCTTTTACTATACTTTCTAAATTTTTTACTTCTTCTCTTATGATTTCTATTTTAGAGTTTTTTTCTATTTCTTCTGTTACTTTTTCAGAAAATTTGTCTCTATCTACTGCTAATGCTTGTCCTGCTGGCACACTTGTTTTATCTGCTATTTTTATTAATAAAGAATCTAGCCTTCTTAATTCTTCTTTCAAAAGTCCACATGCATTAGTTAATAAATTAGATTTAAAAGAATTACTACAAACTATCTCAGCTAAATTTTTGTTACTATGCGCAGGAGAAAAATTGCTTGGCTTCATTTCATATAGCTTTACTTTAATTCCTTTTTTTGCTATTTGAAATGCAGCTTCTGTTCCAGCCAGACCTCCTCCAATAATTGTTATATAGTCATTCATCTTTCTTCTCCGTTTTCTTCCTTTTGTCCTTCTTCTTCGTTTCCTTCTTCTCTTTTATAATCAAGACCATATCTTAATTTGTCTTGTATTTCTAACAAAGTATGTAATTTCCTTTTACACATTTCTTCATCAATTTCATCATATTTATATCCATTTTTGTTAAGAATATCATAAATTTCTAAAATATCTTTTAAATTAGAAATTACACTTCTTATATTTTCATTAATTCTGCATTCTTCAATTTTTTCTTTCTTTATTTGTATTTGATCTTCTAAATCTTGTTTATTATATTCCATTTTTAATTCTTCCTTTCTAATATTAAATTAACAAATAATTATTTTTAAAATTACTCAAACAATTTCATAATATCCTCTTTAGATAATTGGCTGATAAATGAAGTTTGTGTACTTAGCAAGTTATCAGCAAGTTTTGCTTTTCTCTGCTGTAGTTCGTATATTTTTTCTTCAATAGAATTTTTAGTAATTAATTTATAAACTTGTACATTATTTTTTTGTCCAATTCTGTATGCTCTGTCGGTTGCTTGATTTTCTGCTCCTAAATTCCACCATGGGTCATAATGAATTACCATATCTGCACCAATTAAATTTAAGCCAGTTCCTCCTGCTTTTAACGAAATTAAAAATACTTTAATATCTTTGTTGTTGTTAAATTCTTCGACCAATTTTATTCTATCTTCAACTTTAGTTGCTCCTGTTAGTTTAAAATATGTAATTCCTCTTGCTTTTAATTCTTTTTCTATAATTTCAAACATAGATGTATATCCTGAAAACAATAATATTTTATGATGTCCTGCTACTGCATCTTCTACAATTTGCATACATTGTTCTAATTTACTACTTCCATCATGATATTTATCTATAAACAAACTTGGATGACAACATATTTGTCTTAATCTAGTTAGTGCTGCTAAAATTTGAATATGGCTTTTGCTTATTCCATTTATATCAATTTGTTCTTTTACTTCTTGTTTTGCTTGAACTAAATATGATAAGTATAATTTATGTTGTTCTTCTTCCATTTCATTATATAAAATACTTATTGTTTTTTCTGGAAGCTCTGTTAAAACTTCTTTTTTGGTTCTTCTTAGTACAAATGGTTCTATTAATAATTTCAATTTTTCCATTTTCTTTTGGTCTTCGCCTTTAACAATTGGCACTTCATACATTGATTTAAAATGTTTATAGTTAAAAAGATAACCTGGCATTATAAAATCAAAGATTGACCATAACTCTGCTAAAGAATTTTCAATTGGAGTACCAGTTAAAGCATATCTAGTTTCTCCTTTTAACCTTTTAATTGCTTTAGCATTTTGAGTTGAACTATTTTTTAAGTACTGAGCTTCATCTGCAATAATAAATTTAAAATTATAATCTTTTTGTTTATATAGTTCAATATCTCTTTTTAATAAATCATAAGAAGTAATTACTAAATC
>CANQEA010000105.1 GCA_947594095.1 uncultured Clostridia bacterium
TCAGATTTAATGAGTCAATTACCATATGACCACCCAGCAAGAATGAATTATAAATCAATTGAAATTGCACCAGAAAAAACATATAGTTCTATACTAAGTACACTTCAATCAAAACTTGGAAAATTCGATTCAAAAGAAATTGCAGAACTTACATCAACAGATACAATAGACTTTGAGCAAATAGGAAACAAAAAAACAGCAGTATATGTTATATCATCAGATACACATACAGCATATGATTTTCTACTTACGATATTCTTCTCACAGATGATACAACAATTATATGATTTTGCAGATCAAAACGGAGGAGCACTTAAAGTTCCTACATACTTTATATTAGACGAGTTTGCAAACATAGGAAAAATACCAGACTTTGACAAAAAGATTTCAACATCAAGAAGTAGGAAAATATCATTTAGTGTTATTTTACAAAACTTAGACCAGTTAGAAGCAGTATATGAAAAATCTTATGAAACAATTATCGGTAACTGTGATACGCACCTTTTCTTAGGAAGTAACTCATATAAAACCGTGGAATATTTTTCAAAAGCACTTGGAGAAAAAACGATAGGAAGAGATAGTATATCAGTAAACAGAGACAATAAAAATATGAAGACCGGAAAAAGCATATCAGACCAAGTAATGGCAAGAGCACTTATGACGCCAGACGAATTAAGAAGAATGGATATAGACGATTGTATCATATTTGTAAAAGGTTTAAGACCAATAAAAACTAAAAAATTCTATTACTTTAAACATCCAATGGCAAAAAAACTGGCAGAACTTGCAATAAGCCACAACGATATTGGCGAAATAGATAGAGGACCATGGAGAAAATACAATCCATATAATCCATATGTAGAAGAAAAAGATGACAAAGAAGTAGAAAACCTTAAAATAGAATCATTAGATGACTTATTTGAAGAAGAACCAAAAAAAGAGCCAGAAAAGGTAGCAGTAACAACAAGCAGTGAACCAGAAAGTAACTTTATGGATTTAGAAAATGACATAGACTTCGAAACAAATAATGATGATTTATCAAAAGACACATATGATTTACAAAAAGAATTAGAAGCAAAATTTGATGAATTATTTGGTCCACTTGATGATGACGATTAATGTTTTTTGTGTTTTTTGGGACGGGGTCAAAAAACATAATTTAAAAAAGTATATAAAATGAAGGGAAATTTATACGATTTCTCTTCAATTTTTTATACAAGTGATTAATAGCTAAACAAACCATTGAAAAAATTTAATGTTTTTGATATAATGCAATCATATAAAAATTGAAGAATTTGATTAACAAGGAAGGGAAAAAATGAAATTTATTCACATGGCAGACATGCACTTTGACAGGCCATTTGTAAACTTATCAGATAGAGACATTTTAGGAGATTTACGAAGGCTAGAGCAAAGAAAAGTATTTAAAAAAATAATAGAATATATAAAACAAAATAAAATAGAATTTTTATTTATGGCAGGAGACATATATGAACATACATATGTAAAAAAAGAAACAATAGAGTTTATGAACAATTTATTTAAAGAAATTCCTGAAACAAAAATATTTATATCACCAGGGAATCATGACCCTAAAATAAAAAATTCTTATTACAATAAATTTAATTGGAACGAAAACGTCCACATTTTCTCTCACGAAATAGAAAGAATAGAATTACCAGAAGTAGATATATATGGGTTTGGATTTAATGATTTTTATTGCACAGATTTTAATTCTGAAGATTTACAAATAAAAAATAAAAATAAAATAAATATACTAATTATGCATGCGTCATTAGATACAGCATCTTTAGAAGAAAAACAATATAATTCTATTCGTAAAAAAGCACTAGAAGAAAAAGGATTTGACTACATAGCACTTGGCCACATCCATAAAATAGACTATAATACAGAAGAAAATCAAAGAATTGTGTACCCAGGTTCAACCGTATCCTTAGGGTTTGACGAACTTGGAGAACATGGTGTAATATATGGAGAATTAGATAAAAATGAAATAAAATTAGAATTTATATCCACAGATGAAGAACAATTTGTGGAAAAAGAAATTGATATTTCAGAAATAAATGGAATAGAAGAATTAATTGAAAAAATAAATTCATTAGAAATAAAAGAAAATGAATATGTAAAAATAATTTTAATAGGAAATAGAAATTTTGAAATAAATATTTATGAATTATTAAAATTTATCCAAAATAATAGAATTATAAAAATAAAAGATAAAACAAAATTAGGATATGATTTAAATAAAATGCAAAATGAAACAACTCTAAAAGGTTTATTTGCAAAAGAAATGAGAAATAAATTAGAAAAAGAAAATTTAAGTGATGAAGAAAAACAAATTATTGAAAAAGCAATAGAAATAGGAATTGAAGCATTACAATAAAAAAGGAGAATATCATTGAAAATAAATAATGTAAAAATAAATAATTATGGAAAAATAAAAAATAAAGAAATTAATTTTGAAAAAAATATTAATATTATTTATGGAAAAAATGAATCAGGAAAATCAACATTATTAAATTTTATATTAAATTCATTTTATGGAATATCCAAAAATAAAAATGGAAAAGAAATATCAGACTACGATAAATATTTGCCTTGGAATGGAGAAGAGTTTTCGGGCAAGTTAGAATATGAATTAGACAATGAAGAAAAATATGAAATATATAGAGATTTTAATAAAAAAAATCCAAAAATATTTAATAATGAAAAAATAGATATATCAAAAGAATTTAATATAAATAAAAATAAAGATAATGAATTTTTTTATGAACAAACAAAAGTAGATGAAGAATTATTTACATCTACAGTTTTAATTCGTCAGCAAGAAGTAAAACTTGGAAAATCAAATCAAAATATTTTAATACAAAAAATTGCAAACTTAGTTGGAACAGGAGACGATAATGTTTCATATAAAAGAGCAATTGAGAGAATATCAAGAAGGCAATTAAACGAAGTTGGAACAGAAAGATCTAGGGAAAAGCCAATTAACGTTTTAGAACAAAATATACAAAAACTGGAAAATGAAAAAGAAGAATTAAAAAAATATCAAGAAATAAAATATGAAATTGAAGAAAGAAAAAATAATTTAGAAGAAGAAATTTTAAATTTAGAACAAGAAAAAAATTTTTTACAAGAAATAAAATTATTAAATGAAAACGAAAAAATAGAAAATGAAAAAATAAATTTAAAAATAAATTTAAAAAATGAAAATAAAAATAAAATAAATTTAATTAAAAATAAAATAGACGAAATTAATTTGAAAAATAAAAATAATTCTGAAAAAAATAAAAAAATAAAAAATAAATTAAATAAAAAAATAATTATTTTATTATTAATAATTTTTTTAATTAATATTTTACAATTCATTTTTATAAAAAATAAATATTTTAATTATATTTTTCTTCTTACAGTACCAACGACTTTAATTTTTTCTGTATTTTTAAAAATAAAAGAAAAAAATATAGAAATAAATATTAAAAAAATAAATGAAGAAATAAATAATTTAAATAATGAGAAAAAAATAATAGAAAAAAATAATGAAGAATTAGAAAAAGAAATAAATAATTTAAAAAATAATTTTAATTTAAAAATAAATTTAGAAAAAGAAAAAATAAAAAATAAATTTAAAAATAAATTAGAAAAAAATTTAGAAAAAAATATTTTTGAAAATTTTTCTGACATAAAAGATATAAATTTAAAAAATGAACAAACACAAAATTTATTAAACAACAAAAAAATAGAATTACATACTTTACAATTAGATGACAAAAATATAGAACCAAAGTTAGAAAAATTTTCTAAGATAGAAGAAGAAATAAATTCACAAAATGAAAGACTATTTGACATAAAAAGGCTAAATGAGAGCATGGAACTAGCGAAAAACACATTAAAATTATGTTACCAGCAAATGAAAAATGAAGTAACCCCAAAGTTTACTAAAAATTTATCCCAAATAATTTCAAAGATAACAAATGGAAAGTATACTAATTTAAGATATCAAGACGAAGTTGGTTTAATTATAGAAAATGAGAACGGAGAGTATATAACTGCTGAAAAATTAAGTGTTGGAACAATTGAACAGCTATATTTGTCACTTAGATTATGTATGTTAGAGGAGCTATCATGTGAAACAATGCCAATTATATTAGATGAAGCATTTGCATATTATGATAAAGAAAGATTAAAAAACATATTAAAATATATCAAAGAACAGTACGGGGAACATCAAATCTTAATATTTACATGTACAAAAAGGGAGCAAGAAGCCCTAGAAGAATTAAAAATAGAATACAATTACGTAAACCTAGAAAACTAAAACAAGCATACATAAAAAAGAAAATTAAAAGCCATGCAATAGCATGGCTTTTAACTAATCTAATCCGTTTTCAAAGAAGTCATATCTTCTAGCATAATCTTTAGTTTCCTTATTTTCCATATAAACTTCTGATCTATTTTGTTTCAAAAATTCAATTATCTGATAAACATCAATCCAAATTTCATTTATACTATCCATTTGAGATTCATCAAAAACAAGTTCCATTCCAAAATGCAAATGCGGTACATTTATATTATTAACATTTTCTTTAATACTATAACCAGTCATACCTAAATAGCCAATCACATCACCTGCTTTAACAGTAGAACCTTCTGCCAAGTCAGGAGCATAAGGGTGGTCTTTTCTAAGATGAGCATAATAATAATATCTTTTTGTATCTAAACTC
>CANQEA010000106.1 GCA_947594095.1 uncultured Clostridia bacterium
AAACGGTATAAATTTTTTTAGAAAAAATAAGTAAAAAAAATGATAATTTTTTTTGATAAAAGTGAATAAAAATTTTTAAAATTAATGATTAAAAAATGAGACAAAAAAATAGATTATAAAAATTAAGGTAAAAAATGGAAGAAATAAAAAGTGCTGATATGAAGCACTATAGAGAAACTAAAATTGATAAAAATTAAAATATACGAAAAAATACCATAAAAATAAAATTATAAAAATCAATCCCTAAATGCAACTTAAATTTATAAAAAAAGATAAAAATTAGGGTAAAAAAATTAATAAAAAAATGGGGTCAAAAAACGATTTTTATAAAAAAGAAAACAAATAATATTGCTAATAAAAAAATCGAAAATGATAAAAAATTATAAAATTGGAAGAAAAAATTAAGACGAAAATTACCAAAAGGGAAAGTGCTATAATCAAAAGAATAACTATTTATGTAAAACAATATTTAACCAATAAAAATGAAAATTGATCAAAATTTTTGAAGAAAAAAATATAACGAAAATGTAAAAATAAAATTTGAAAATTAAAATCTAAAAATCAAAAATGGAAAAAATTTATATCAAAAATTAAATAATAAAAAAATAAAAAATAAATATGAAAAAATAAAAATAAATACTTTTAATTAAAAAATGAATTAGAAAAAATAAAATTAATTATTTGAAAAATAAAAATTAATTTTTTGGAAATAAAATAAAAATATCCTAAAATAAAAATTAATTTTCGAAAAAATAGAAATTAAACTAAAAAAATTATACTAAAATATGAAAAATAAAAATTAAATTCAGAAAAATAATAATAAAATATAAAAAATAAAATTTAATTTTTTAAAATTTAAAGTTGAATTCTAAAAAATTAAATTAATTTTTTTTTAATAATAGAAAATTAAAATTGGAAATTAAAGAATGGTACTTTTTGTTTTTATCTATTACGAAGGTTACATAAAACTAAATACCTGGTAAAATATGATAAAAATTTATAAGGATTATTTTAGTAAAAATTATTATATAAAATTGTATATTTTTAAAATTTTGAAAGAGTAAAAAAGAAAAAAATATTAAAGAAAAAAATCAAAAAGTCTAAAACAAAAATATAAAATTTTGTGGGTAAAATTTTTAAATAAAAAATGAAAATTTAAAAATTAAATAGAAAAACGGTATAAAATTTTTTAGAAAAAATAAATAAAAAAAATGATAATTTTTTTTGATAAAAGTGAATAAAAATTTTTAAAATTAATGATTAAAAAATGAGACAAAAAAATGAATTACAAAAATTAAGGCAAAAAATGGGAAAGATAAAAAGTCCTGATATAAAGCATTATAGAGAAGCTAAAATTGATGAAAATTAAAATATACGAAAAAATACCATAAAAATAAAACCATAAAAATCAATCCCTAAATGCGAGTTAAATTTATAAAAAAAGATAAAAATTAGAGTAAAAAAATTAATAAAATAATGGGGTCAAAAAACGATTTTTATAAAAAAGAGAACAAATAATCTTACTAATTAAAAAATAAAAAGAAACAAAAAATTATAAAATTGAAGCAAAAAATTAAGACGAAAATTACCAAAAGGAAAAGTGTCATAATTAAAAGAATAACTATTTATGTAAAACGATATTTGACCAATAAAAATGAAAATTGATCAAAATTTTTGAAGAAAAAATATAACGAAAATGTAAAAATCAAATTTAAAAATTAAAATCGAAAAATCAAAAATGGAAAAATTTTATATCAAAAAATAAATAATAGAAAGATAAAAATAAATAATAAAAAATAAAAATAAAAAATTTTAATTAAAAAATAAATTATAAAAAATAAAAAATAAATATAAAAAAATAAAATTAATTATTTGAAAAATAAAAATTAATTTTTGGAAATAAAATAAAAATATTCTAAAATAAGAATTAATTTTTGAAAAAATAGAATATAAATATGAAAAATAAAAATTAAATTAAAAAAAAAAATAATAAAATACTAAAAATAAAATTTAATTTGAAAAATAATATAGAAAATAAAAATTAATTTTTAAGAAATAAAATTTAATTTATAAAAATTAAAAGTTAAATTTAAAAAAATAAGAATCAATTTTTAGAATAAAATTTAATTTCTAAAAAATAATAGAAAATTAAAATTGGAAATTAGAGAATAGTACTTTTTGTTTTTATCTATTATAAAGGTTACATAAAACCAAACACCTTATAAAATATGATAAAAATTTATAATATTTATTTTAGTAAAAATCATTATATAAAATTGTATATTTTTAAAATTTTGAAAGAGTAAAAAAGAAAAAAATATTAAAGAAAAAAATCAAAAAGTCTAAAACAAAAATATAAAATTTTGTGAGAAAATTTTTAAATAAAAAATGAAATTTTAAAAATTAAATAGGAAAACGGTATAAATTTTTTTAGAAAAAATAATTAAAAAAAATGATAATTTTTTTTGGTAAAAGTGAATAAAAAATTTTAAAATTAATGATTAAAAAATGAGACAAAAAAATAGATTATAAAAATTAAGGTAAAAAATGGAAAAGATAAAAAGGGTTGGCATAAAGCACTATAGAAAAGCCAAAATTGATAAAAATTGAAATATATAAAAAAATATCATAAAAATAAAATCATAAAAATCAATCCCTAAATGCAACTTAAATTTATAAAAAAAGATAAAAATTAGGGTAAAAAAATTAATAAAAAAATGGGGTCCAAAAACGATTTTTATAAAAAAGAGAACAAATAATATGCCTAATAAAAAGATCAAAAATGATAAAAATTTATTAAATTGGAAGAAAAAATTAAGACGAAAATTACCAAAAGGAAAAGTATCATAATCAAAAGAATAACTATTTATGTAAAACGATATTTGACCAATAAAAATGAAAATTGATCAAAATTTTTGAAGAAAAAATATAACGAAAATGTAAAAATCAAATTTGAAAATTAAAATTGAAAAATCAAAAATGGAAAAATTTTATATCAAAAAATAAATAATAGAAAGATAAAAATAAATAATAAAAAAATAAAAATAAAAAATTTTAATTAAAAAATAAATTAGAAAAAATAAAAAATAAATATAAAAAAATAAAATTAATTATTTGAAAAATAAAATTAATTATTTAAAAAATAAAAATTAATTTTTGGAAATAAAATAAAAATATTCTAAAATAAGAACTAATTTTCGAAAAAATAGAATATAAATATCAAAAATAGAAATTAAATTTAAAAAATAATACTAAAATAATAAAAATAAAAATTAAATTGAAAAAAATAATACTAAAATACTAAAAATTAAATTTAATTAAAAAAAATAATATAAAAAATCTAGAAAGTAAAATTTAATTTTTAAAAATTAAAAGTTAAATTATGAAAAATAATAAAAAATAAATGAAAATTAAAATTGGAAAATAAAGAACAGTACTTTTAGTTTTTATCCATTATAAAGGTTACATAAAACTAGATACCTAATAAAATATGATAAAAATTTATAAGAATTATTTTACTAAAAATTATTATATAAAATTGTATATTTTTTAAATTTTGAAAGAGTAAAAATAAAAAAAATTATTAATGAAAAAATCAAAAAGTCTAAAACAAAAATATAAAATTTTGTGGAGAAAATTTTTAAATAAAAAATAAAATTTTGAAAATTAAATAGAAAAACGGTATAAATTTTTTTAGGAAAAATAACTAAAAAAAATGATAATTTTTTTTGATAAAAGTGGATAGAAATTTTTAAAATTAATGATTAAAAAATGAGACAAAAAAACAGATTATAAAAATTAAGGTAAAAAATGGAAGAAACAAAAAGTGCCGATATAAAGCATTATAGAGAAGCTAAAATTGATAAAAATTAAAATGTACGAAAAAATAGTATAAAAATAAAACATTAAAAATTTACTGAAAAAGACGACTGAAATTCATCCAAAAAGATAAAAATTAGTGTAAAAAAATTAATAAAAAAATGGGGTCAAAAAACGATTTTTATAAAAAAGAAAACAAATAATATTGGTAATTAAAAAATAAAAAGAAATGAAAAATTATAAAATTGGAAGAAAAAATTAAGACGAAAATTACCAAAAGGAAAAGTGCCATAATCAAAAGAATAACTATTTATGTAAAACGATATCTTACCAATAAAAATGAAAATCGATCAAAATTTTTGAAGAAAAAATATAACGAAAATGTAAAAATTAAATTTGAAAATTAAAATTGAAAAATCAAAAATGGAAAAAATTTATATTAAAAAAATAAATAATAAAAAATAAAAATAAATAAATTTAATTAAAAAATAAATTAGAAAAAATAAAAAATAAATATAAAAAAATAAAATTAATTATTCTAAAAATAAAAAATAATTTTTTGAAAATAGAATAAAAATATCTTAAAAATAGAATTAATTTTCAAAAAATAGAATGTAAATATCAAAAATAGAAATTAAATTTAAAAAAGTAGTCCTAAAATATTAAAAATAGAAATTAAATTAAAAAAAATAATAATAAAATACTAAAAATAAAAATTTAATTATGAAAAAATATAAAAAATAAAAATTAATTATTTAGAATAAAATTTATTTTATAAAAATTAAAAGTTAAATTATGAAAAATAATAAAAAATAAATGAAAAATAAAATTGGAAATTAAAGAAATTGATTTTTAAATTTTATCTATCACAAAGGTTACATAAAACTAAATGTTTAATAAAATATGA
>CANQEA010000107.1 GCA_947594095.1 uncultured Clostridia bacterium
AATGGAAAATTAGATTATGCAACATTAGAAGATGTAGTAGGAAATAATAAAAAAATTGGAGCAGTATCTGGAAACACGGCTGAAAGTAATATACGAAAAGTAACAATGGATCATGATTTAGTGAAAACAGCAAGAGATATAGGAATAAACTTGGGAGATTAGAAATATTTGATTTAGAAAGGGATGAATTTATATATGGAGAAAAATAAAAAAATAATAATCGGTGTAATAAGTGCGATTGTAGTTATAGCGCTAGTAATAGCTCTTATATGTATTGTAAGACAAAATATTAATAACACGGAGAAAACATCAAGATTAAATAAAATTTATGAAAATATCGTAAACAAGGGAGAGTATACTTTTACTGAAGAAACTAATGAAAATAATAAAATAACTTATGTAATAAAGGATGATAAAGCATTTGTAGATTCTATTTATGAAGGACAAGAATCTAAATATATTGTAAAAGATGGAAATACATATCTAATAATAGATGATGAAAAAACTTATTATAAATATGAAAATAATGTAACAGATATATCAGTCATACCTGCTAGAATAAAAAAGGCATCAGAAATGGAGTTTACAACAGGAACGGAAATAGTAGATAATAGAAATTATAACTATGAAGAATTTGAAGAATATGATGACTTTTTAATAGGAGAAAACGAGTTACAAGATGCAAATGTAAAAACAAGATTTTATTTTGACGGATCTCAATTGGTTTATATAAAAACAATAACTAAAGATTCAGAAGAACTTTTAAAAGTTAATCTAACATATAAAGCACAAAATCAAAGCTTTGAAATACCTTCTGATTATGTCGAAGGCTAGAAGTTAATTTCAAAAATCATATATCTTTTAATATAATAACTTGAAAAATAAGTATAAAAATGTTATAATTCACATAATAATAATTTATTTTATCCTGTTTTTACAGATTTATATATAGACATTTACTATTAAATAATTATTTAGAGGAGATGATTGTTATGAAAGAATTCAAAACAATAGAGGAAAAAAGGCATTTGAATTAGGAGTGAGTTGCGTACGGGGATATATTTTATATTGCTTCCAAAATTATATTCTTGAAATCAACATAGCGGGAATAATGGAATTTTGTATACATTTGATTGATTTTGTAAAAATGAGAAGTAATTATATTCCAAACGTTTACAGTCTAACATTTGAACAATATTGCCAACGTCACGTTCAAAGCTAAAAACGAAACCTTACTGAGATAAATATCTTGGTAAGGTTTTTCATATTGTAATAATATAAACAAAAAAGAAAAAATGTTCGCAAAAACTATTGACAAATTTTAAATTTGGAGATAGAATAAAAGCGAACATATTTTTTACGAAAAAAAGTTCAACACAATATGCTAATTATAAGGAGGCTTTTATATGCTTACAACATTACATATAAAAAATATTGGAATTATAGAAGATTTAAGTATAGATTTAAACAAAGGATTAAATGTACTTACAGGAGAAACAGGTGCAGGAAAAACATTAATAATAGACTCTATTCAAATAATTTCAGGTGGAAGATTTTCAAAAGACATGATTAGAAAAGGAGAAACTGGTTCTTTTGTAGAATTATGCATATATGACCCTAAGAGTGAAATAGCAATAAATGATACAATAATTGTATCAAGAGAAATAAATATAAACGGTAAAAATCTATGCAAAATAAATGGCAGAATGGTAACAGTAAATGAACTAAAAGAATTTATGGCAAAATATATCGAAATACATGGTCAAAATGATAACCAAGATTTATTAAACAGCAAATTACATTTAGAATATTTAGATGGATATATTGGTGAGAAAATAGAAAAACTAAAAAATCCATATCAAGAGCTTTTTGAAAGATATCAAGAATTAAAGCATGAATTAAAAGAAAATTATGGAGATGAAAAAGAAAGACAAAGAAAATTAGACTTATTAGGCTACCAAGTAAAAGAAATTGAACAAGCAAATTTAAAAGAAGGCGAAGAAGAAGAACTAGAAGAAAAAAGAAACAAAATAGTAAATGTAGAAAAAATAAATATGAGTTTGCAAGAAACAGAAGGTTTAATAGGAGAAAATGCAATAGAAGCTATTAGTTCATCAATACGTTCATTAGAAAAAATAGAATCATTAGATGAAAAATACGAAAAAGCATCAAGTAATTTAAAAAGTATTTATTATGAATTACAAGAAATTGAAAGAGACATTACCAACTTTAAAGATGATGTTTATTTTGATGAAGAAGAAAGAATTGAAATAGAAGATAGAATACAACTAATTCGCGACTTAAAAAGAAAATATGGCAACTCTATTGAAGAAATATTAAGCTATAAAGAAAGTATAAAAAAAGAAATAGATGAAATAGAAAATCTAGAAAAGTACAATGAAATAAAAAGGAAAGAACTAAAAGATGTAGAAGAAAAAATGAACGATTTGTGTAAAAAAATGAATGACCTAAGACAAGAATTTAGTAAAAAACTCGCAGAAGAAATAAACAAAGAATTAGAAGAGTTAGAAATGTCAAATGCAAAAATTAGTATTCATGTAAATAAAGAAGAAAATGAATTTGCTAAAACAGGAAAAGATAAAGTATGTTTCTTTATTAGAACAAACCTAGGAGAAGATGAAAAAGAATTAAACAAAATAGCGTCTGGTGGAGAAATGTCAAGAACAATGCTTGCAATTAAAAAAGTGTTAGCAGATACAGATAAAATACCAGTTTTAATTTTTGACGAAATAGATACTGGAATCAGTGGAAATGCTGCAAATTCAGTTGCTCAAAAATTAAAAGATATTTCCAAAAAACACCAAGTTATGTGTATATCACATTTACCAAATATTGCAGCAATGGCAGATTATAATTATTTTATTAGCAAAAAAGTGGTAGAAGAAAGAACAAAAACTCAAATAAAATTACTTCAAGAAAAAGAAGTACTTAGAGAAATTGCAAGAATATCATCTGGAGAGATTAATGAAATAACTTTAAAATATGCAGAAAGATTAAGAAATAAAAAAGCTTCATAAAATAATATATAACTCACAGAATATAATATTAAGTTTTAAACCTAATTTGGAATAAATTGCTAGTTTTTGTACAAAATATATAAAATAATAATTTTAGGAGGTTTTGTATATTATGGACAATTATTTAGCAATTGAAAATATTGAAGCAATGGAAATTTTAGATTCTAGAGGCAATCCGACTTTGCAAGTCAAAGTAATAACAGAAGATGGATATGAAGGGGTAGCTAGCGTTCCATCTGGCGCATCTACTGGAAGCTTTGAAGCAGTCGAATTAAGAGATGGTGATAAAAATAGATATTTAGGAAAAGGTGTAACAAAAGCAGTTGAAAACGTTAATAAAAAAATTGCAAAAAAACTGATAGACAAAAATGTGTATGAACAAAAAATGTTAGATGAAGAAATGATAAAGCTTGATGATACACCTAATAAATCAAATTTGGGAGCAAATGCTATCTTAGGAGTATCACTTGCAATTGCAAAGTGTGCAGCAAACTCTTTAGGAATGGAACTATATAGATATATAGGAGGAATAAATGGAGTAGAACTTCCTATTCCAATGATGAATATTCTAAATGGAGGAAAGCATTCAGAAAATAATGTAAATATACAAGAATTTATGATTATGCCAATTGGAGATATTACTTTCTCGGAAAGATTAAGAAGAGGAACAGAAATTTATCATACATTAAAAAAGGTACTAAAAGAAAAAGGATACAGTGTTGGAGTTGGAGATGAAGGAGGTTTTGCACCAGACCTAAAAAGTGAAGAAGAGGCCATAGAAGTTATCATAGAAGCAATAAAAAAAGCAGGGTATGAACCTGAGAAGGATGTAATGCTTGCATTAGATATAGCAAGTACAGAAATGTATGATGAGGCTAAAAAAATAGGAAAAGATGGTTACTATTTTTGGAAGACAGATCAATTTAAAACAAAAGAAGAAATGATACAATATATTGTAGACTTATGTGATAAATATCCAATAGCGTCTGTTGAAGATGGATTAGCAGAAGAAGACTGGGAATCTTGGAAAACCTTAACAGAAAAGTTAGAAAATAGAATACAATTAGTAGGAGACGACTTGTTTGTAACTAACCCTAAAAGATTAAAAAGAGGAATAGAAAATAAAGTTGCAAACAGCATTTTAATAAAACCAAATCAAATAGGAACTTTAACAGAAACATTAGATACAATAAGACTTGCTAAAAAATATGGATATAAAACTATAATTTCTCATAGGTCAGGAGAAACTACAGATACTACAATTGCAGATATCGCTGTTGCAACAAATAGTGGAGAAATAAAAACAGGAGCACCATGTAGAATGGATAGAATATCAAAATATAATAGGTTATTAGAAATAGAAAATGATAATATAATTTAAAATGTATAAATTGAGGGAAGATTTTTATTTACTTTATATAAGAAATAAAAAGACTAATAATCCCTCTTTTATAATATAAAATAATAATTTAGAATGGTAAAAAATACCAAGAAAAAAGTATTGACAAAGTTACATAAAAATGTTATTATAAAAAAGTACCATATAAAACGTAAGACATAAAAATTTTTTAGTAATAATTTATAAATATTATGAATAAAATATACTTAAGATTAAGACCCAAAAAACGTAAAGAAAAGGTCGTCTAAGTAAAGACAAAAAATGAAA
>CANQEA010000108.1 GCA_947594095.1 uncultured Clostridia bacterium
ACTCTAGCAACTAATTCTCTTACACTAAATGGTTTTGTAATATAATCATCTGCTCCAAGCTCTAAGCCTAAAATTTTATCAATTTCGCTGTCTCTTGCAGTTAGCATTATAATTGGTACATTATAGGTATTTTTAATTCTTTTACATACTGAAAGACCATCTAATTTTGGAAGCATTATATCTAAGATAATTAAATCTGGTTTTTCTTCTAATGCTATATTAATAGCAGAAATTCCATCTGCTGCTTGTAAAATTGTATAACCTTCTCTTTCTAAATTATATAATAATACATCCCTTATTGGTGGTTCATCATCAACAATTAATATTTTTTTAGGTTCCATTTCTGCTACCTCTTCCATTAGGATTCCACCTTTCTTATTTCTTTTTTCTAATTATACTATATTTATATCACATTTCTTTTTTTTATACAAGATTTTTTTTAATTTTTATCTATCTTGTTCTTCATTTTTATCATTTAATTGTTGCATATATCTATAATTTTTAGTTTGTATATCTTTTTCTTTTTCTTCACGAATTCTTATAATCGCTTTATCTATCGCTTCTTCCATTACTTCTTCTTCAAATGGTCTTATTTGTTTTTTTGTTTCATGATTTGTATAATTTTCTACATATTTTTTATAGTGTTTTTTGATTAATGGCAACATATTTTCAATAATTTGATTATCTTGTATAATCTCAAATAGCTCTTTTAAATGTATAGAATTTCCATTATCAAAACAATCTTTTGCTATTCTTCTTGATATTATTTCTGCAATATCTTCATCTTTATATTGTTTAAAATTAGTATTTACTAATATATCTCTTAAAACCAAATTTGGAACTATTTCTGCTATTTCATATATTCTCATATATCTTTCATCTTCATCAGCAATTTGGGGAATATATTTTATTATATCAGAGTACTTTCTACCTTTTAATAAATTTTCAAAGACATTGTCTTCCTTTTTTAATATTTGCACTCTTTTTTTTAACGGTAATTTTTCTAAACCCTTATGAACAATATTTGGTTCTAAATCTGCAGCAACCTCTACAAATGCATCTACAGCTTTGTCTTTATTTTTCATATTACTTACTATATGAGGCACTAAATCCGGATTGTCACTTTCATTTTCATTTATATTTAATAACATTTCTACTCTTTCGATATCTGAAAGTTTCTTTATTTTATTTATTTCAATTCTATCAAAAATATTTTTTATAATTCCTATTTTTAATAATGTATCCTTTATTTTTCCCACAAATATATTTCTCCTTCTTAATACTTATTAAAATATTATTTTATATTTAATTTCCATAGTAACTATCTAATAAAATTTGTTTTAATTCTTCAACTAATGGAAGTCTTGGATTTGCTGTTGTACACTGATCTTCAAACGCTCTATCTGCTAACATATCCACTTTTGATAAAAATTCTTGTTCATCTAAACCTGTGTCTTTAAATGATTTTGGTATTCCTAAGTGTTCATTCATTTCATTTATTTTATTAATTAAACTTTCGATACCCTCTTCTTTTGTATCAGCCTTTAAACCTACTTTTTTAGCTAATCTATAGTACTTTTCATCTGCAATAAAGTATTCATATTTTGGGAATGATACAAATTTAGATGGTGTTTGGCTATTGTAACGAATTACATATGGAAGTAAAATTGCATTAATTCTTCCATGTGGCATATGAAATTCTGCACCCATTTTATGGGCAAGCGAATGGTTTACACCTAAAAATGCGTTTGTAAACGCCATACCAGCAATTGTACTTGCATTATGCATTTTTTCTCTTGCCAATTTATTTGTTCCATCATCATATGCTTGCTCTAAATACTTCATAACTATTTCAACTGCTTTTTCTGCTAAGCCATCTGTAAAGTCTGATGCCATATTAGATACATATGCTTCAATTGCATGTGTTAAAACATCCATACCTGTATCTGCTGTAACAGATTTTGGAAGACTCATTACTAAATCTGGATCAACTATTGCAACGTCTGGTGTTAATTCATAATCTGCAAGTGGATATTTTTTATTTTTTTGTTTATCTGTAATTACTGCAAATGATGTAACCTCTGAACCTGTTCCAGATGTGGTAGGAATTGCAACCATTTTACATTTTGTACCTAATTTTGGAAATTTATAAGTACGTTTTCTAATGTCCATAAATTTTAATTTTAATCCTTCAACATCTGCATCTGGATTTTCATAGAATAACCACATACCTTTTGCAGCATCCATTGGGCTACCACCACCAATTGCTATAATAACATCTGGATTAAAGTTATTCATAATCTCTACACCTTTTTTAATTGTGTCAAAAGATGGATCAGATTCTACTTCACTAAATATCTCACAATGTACGTGTTTTTCTCTCTTTCTTAAATGGTATAAAATTTTATCTACATATCCTAATTTAACCATTCCTTCATCTGTTACAATAAATGCTCTTTCTATATCTGGCATTTTTTCTAAGTACGCTATTGATCCTGCTTCAAAATATATTTTTTCTGGAATTTTAAACCATTGCATATTAACCCTCCTTTTTGCTACCCTTTTTATATTAATTAAATTTACAGATGATACATTCGCTGTTGTTGAGTTTCCACCAAATGAACCACATCCAAGTGTAAGTGATGGCATATTTGTGTTATATATATCACCAATTGCTCCATGTGTAGATGGTGAATTTACTATAATTCTACCTGCCTTCATTGTTTCTGAAAATTTAAGTGTAACATCTTCATCTTCACTATGAATAACCGCAGAATGTCCTAATCCTCCAAATTCTATTAGCTCCTCTGATTTGTTAATTCCTTCTTCCTCATTTTCGACTATATAATAGGTTAAAACTGGGCTTAACTTTTCTTTTGAAAACGGATAATCTCTACCAATTCCAGTTTCGGGTACAACTAATACTTTAGTTTCTTCAGGTATTTCAAATCCAGCTTCTTTAGCAATTGTGTATGGAGATTGCCCTGGTACATGTGATTTTAATTTATAACCATATTCTTCTGTGTAATCAAACATGCTATCTGATAATTTTTTCTTTTCATCTTCATTTACAAAATAGCATCCACATTCTTTCATTAATTTTTCAAATTCTTCATGTATTTCTTTATCTACTAAAACTGCTTGCTCTGAAGCACAGATCATTCCATTATCAAATGATTTTGAAAGTACTAAATCATTAACAGATGTTTTTAATTTAGCACTTTTATGAATATAACATGGCACATTCCCTGGTCCAACGCCTAATGCTGGCTTTCCACAAGAATATGCTGCTCTTACCATACCTGTTCCACCTGTTGCTAAAATTAAGTTTACGTCAGGATGGTTCATAAGTAATCTAGTAGCTGTTATACTTGGCTCTTCTATCCATAAAATACAATTCTCTGGTGCTCCTGCTTTTACAGCTGCATCTCTTAAAATTTCAGCAGCTCTACTACTACACTTTTGTGCAGATGGATGGAATCCAAATATAATAACATTTCTCGTTTTTGCAGCAATAATTGATTTAAACATAGTAGTTGAAGTTGGGTTTGTAACAGGCGTTACACCTGCAATAATTCCAACTGGTTCTGCAATTTCTACATAATCTTCTTCGTCGTTTTCACTTACAATTCCAACTGTTTTTTCATACTTTATACTATGATATATATATTCTGTTGCAAACATATTCTTTGTTATTTTGTCTTCATAAATTCCACGTTTTGTTTCCTCAACTGCCATTTTAGCCAATTCCATGTGATGTTCTAGCCCAGCCATTGACATAGCTTTTATTATTCTATCAACTGTTTCTTGGTCTAGTTTTAAATATTCTTGCGATGCAACTTTTGCTTTTTCTACTAACTCATCAATCATTTGCTTCACATGTAATTCTTCTTCATTTTCATTCATCCAAAAATCATTCCTTTCAATCTATATATTTATAAGTTTGATGATTTTTATCATATAGTTAAAAATCATTGGTTCTATATGATGAAAAATTATAACTGTATAATGTTTTGATTATTATAACCAAAACTATTATATATTATTAAAAATAAATGTCAAGTGTTGGTAATTTAATTTTTTAGAAAATATGATTATATAAAATAAACGAAATTAATATTTATAAACAATTATTATTAAAAATATTAATTTCGCTTAATTTATTTTATGAAAATTTTAGATTTAAACTTCTTGTTTTTTCCTTTCTTTTCTGCCTTTTCTCAATTTAATAAGTTTGTCTAATGTAGATGTA
Organism: uncultured Clostridia bacterium; assembly: GCA_947594095.1. The sequence goes on from CANQEA010000108.1 coordinate 4,253, forward strand.
AAAATATTATATTCTTTTTCGTTTTGACTATCAAATTTTTCTTCAAGCATTTTTATTTCTTTTTTAACTTCGTTGTCTTTCCTGTCCATAGCTTTATAACACATCTCTGTTATATTTCTAATTTCTTGCACAATTTCTGCAACAAGGTTGTCATGTCTAGCTTGACCTTTTTCATCTACTTCATTAATTTTTTGATCTAATGCTTCTATCTTTTGGTCAATTCTTTTTTCTAACGCCTCCAACTTTTCGTCAAATCTTTTTTCTAACGCCTCCAACTTTTCATCAAATCTTTTTTCTAGCGCTTCCAACTTTTCATCAAATCTTTTTTCTAGTGCTTCCAACTTTTCATCAAATCTTTTTTCTAGTGCTTCCAACTTTTCATCAAATCTTTTTTCTAGTGCTTCCAACTT
>CANQEA010000109.1 GCA_947594095.1 uncultured Clostridia bacterium
ATAATCTCCTTTTCTACTGTACCGGCCCGCTGGCGCGGGGCCGGGGACTTATTAGCTACAACTATAATATAGCACATAACCAAGAATATGTCAAGCATTTATATAGCAAGATTTCTTGAAAAATTAAAGTAAGTTGTCAGACAATAAGAAAAATTTACGGTCGCGAAAAAAATAGTCCTGGCGGACTATTTTTTTCGAAAAACCCTGCGGGAACGAAGTTCTTGAAGAAGCTCTTTAAAATTTTTACGCTTATAGATCGCAGACTCGAATTTATATTCTCTTTGGATAAGTTCTGGAGGATTGAATGACTTGAAGTATTTCGTATATTTTGGAATAAAAGTAAGTTTAACACCGCCAAAAGGGGCAAATATCAGAGGGCTATAATGCAAATCATCCACAATACGAGATTCCTGAACTTTATCATCTTTCGCAGAGAGAACAGTAATATTCTTTTCAACTCTCTTTGCAATCGAAAAGATACCCAAAATATTTCGAATGATATAGAGCTCATCACAAAGGTTACGCAATTTAAGGTCAACATCGAAAGCCTGAGAAAATAAAAAAACCTTATGCTTATATTGTCGTTGATAGCGAAAGTAAGATTTCAGGTCATCCGAAAAGGTTTTAAAATTACGGTTATCCCAGAGAAGCGATGCTTCATCAATCAGAATGACAGACTTAGGAGGAATAGCATAAGTACCCAGACGCTGGGGATCAATCGTATACGCACCCGGCATTGGAACCGAACAATAACAAGTCCAGCCATGCTTAGTATAATATATGATATATTTCATAATCATAGTTGTCTTACCAGCACCCTTTTTTCCTATGAACATCGTCAACCGATAGGGATTTCTGAACTTTTTAATGTAGACCAGCATCACAACAGCAAAGGCCATGCAGGCGAAATAAATCATCCATGCTACCTTCATACAAGCCTCCTAACCAAAAGAATGGTAAGCAATATCAAAACAAAAGGCAAGTATACGAAGTACGGCCCGGAGAAGAGCTCCGAACCGTAAATCGCAGGATTGAATATGGTAATATCAATGAGTTTGTCCATATAATCTCCTTCAGGGCTCTAGGAACCCAAACAATTCATACACTCCGCAGGATACGGAACAGGAAAGCAATCGCGATCCCAGAAATGAAGATGCTCAGATAGAGCAGGGCCAGAGGATTCCCAAGGATCCAATTAACAAAGGTAGTCATAGTAGAGGTTATCCAAGTGACCATTCCAGAAACGGCCGAAAGAATATCACCAAAACTTGCTACCTTAAGCGCAGGAGTTTCAACTTCAATAACAGCAAATGGATACATTCACTCCACCTCCAAACCTTATACGCTCCGCAGAATACGGAACAGGAAGGCAATCGCAATGCCAGAAATGAAGATGCTCAAGTAGAGCAGGGCCAGAGGATTACCAAGAATCCAAGTAACAAAGGTGGTCATGGTTGTAGTAATCCAAGTAACCATGCCGGAAACAGCACCCAAAATTCCGGAAAAATCTCCCAAAGTAGCAGCAGCAAACATGATTTTCTCCTCTCATCTAAAAATTTTTCTAAATAAGTTGCTTGCTAATCGTAAAACATATAATCCAACAAGCGCGATCCCTAGAAAACCCCACTTGCCAAATTCATTTGTGACGGCCGAGAAAACGGAAAGCAGCCATTGATAGGACATCACCCATTCGGTCATCGATAATCACCCCACAAATATTTTATGATCATGACTATTAGATAGAAAACGTTCTGGATGACGAATAAAGCAAAAGCAGCCACAACTATATATTGCAACTCATCAGGAACACCCAAATCACCAATAATCTGTAATAATTGCTCTGCCATCTCGTCACCTCTTAACCAATGAGCCAACCGCTCCGAAAATCGAAAAAATCAGCAATACCGCTACGCCAATATAAAGCCACTGGCGAGAAGAAAGTGCGGTGCTATGGTATCTCTTACAATTAGTAAGTGTAACATAGTTACTATCGTTTGTCAAGCGGTAACTACCAGAATAATAGTTCTGATAATAATGCGTTAGCTGAATATAGCTGCCATGCTGGTATAATTGCGATGAAAAGCTAGATGTCGTAATAGGATAGACCGTCACGTAATAAGCATCATACTGAAGCGAGCCATTAGTATTAAGCATCTGGCCAACAACATTTGCAGAACCTACATTAAGAAGATTGCCATCTCCATCAATCATCAGGCTGTCAGAAGCAGCCAGCGGAAAAACGATATAACGAGTACTGCCAGCATAAGTACACTCCAAAACATAAGAGTTCTGGAAATCATCAGGAGAAAGGCTAGAGGCGTTAATCACCAAAGGACCATCATAAGGAAGAATATCATCCTCTGCGGACTGCTCATCATACCAATCCAAAAATTGCTCAAAACAGGAACAGTCTCCAGACACTGGAAGAGCGTCGGAAGGAGTTGCAAGGCCAACAGCAAAGGCCAACAGAACCGGAGCAAACATCTACATCACCTCATTTATGAAAGAAAAACTCGACCAACAGTGACAAAGCTATGCCAGCAACTATGATAACACCCATACCGGGAAAGCCGGTAATGTTACTGAACATATCCTGGACGAACTGAACCAACAGCTGAAACATTCCGACAAAATAATCAATCGCGCTAAAAATATCCATATCTAGTTCTCCCCGTGACTTAGAATAACCTTAAGGACCATGATGCTAAGACTTGCGGAAGCAAATACAACGCATGGAGTAGGAAGAAAAGCGACAGCAGAAAGCAGGTACTCCAAAACGCGAGGAAGGGTGCGGAAAAACGAGACAATCCCTTCGAAGACGTTAAGTATAAGCTGGCATATATTAGCAATAAAAGCAGCAAGAAAATCGAAAAACTCAAACATTTCACACCTCCTTATTTGCGATGAAGTCTACCAGTGACAAACATATATCCAGCCAACAACATGGACGCAAGGCCGAGGATAAGAGTTAGCTGGAAAACAATCTGCCAGATACCAGCCCCATCATACAATCGGTTAATTAGGTTATTGATAACAGCAAACCCTTGCGAAACCTCATTCCAGTTAGCAGGCTCAAAAAGCGATTCGAGAGAAGAAACGCCATCCGAAATCTGCGAATCTATCTGAGATTCAATACTGGCCAACTCATCAACAGCAGACTCAAGAGCAGAGTTACTAGCTTCAGCTGATGAATCAACATCATAACCATGTATCAACTCCTGATGCTGAGATTCAGCCTGGGACATCTCCTCAGAAGCGATAGATTCTGCAGCTTGAATCTGCTTATTTGCATTAGCATCAGCATTAGCAGTGATAATTGACTGAGCAGCTTCAACTGCATCAACGTTATTACTATCAGCAGATTCAATAGCATCAATCAAAGGTTGCAAATCGACATCGGAACCAGAACCTCCGGAAAGCGAAGAGCCGGGCTGGTAAAGTAAGTAATTAGCAAAAGAATCATGTACAACGGTAGGCTGTCCAAGTAACATATAAGCAGTAGTAGAAGAAGAACCACCAAGAGTAAATTCTATATCAGAAATCTTCGTAGAGCCATCGAATACAACTTGAACAGTAAGAGCAGAAGCATTAAGTATATCGTCATATTGAGTAACGCCAACAGTAGTAGAAATACGATTACCTTTGCCTGCGGAAGGATTAACAGTCATATTGACTTGTCTAATCGGATCACCAGTCCCGCCGGGATTATTAAAAACAGCAAGATCGAAAGAATAAATGTCGTTAGCGGGAGGAATATAATCATTCAAAATACGAAAACCAGAAGAACCCATAATTAAACCACCATTATAAGCTCCGCGAGACTCAGCACCAAAATAAACCTGAATAGCATTAAAATAAACAGGCTTAGTAGTATAAGAACGAGGGCGGAGAGAGTAAAGGAAGGAAACATCAGGATAAGAACCGCCGGAATACAAAGTTCCATCAACAAATGAAAGGCCAGGGTTAAGAGAACGATCCCAACCAAGACAACGAGAAATAATGGAAGCTTTATAGGAACCATCTAAATAAAAGGGAGTATAAAAACATAAATTACCCGCATCATCATTATAAAGCGCGACAGAATTATCGGAAGGTGAAAACATAAGAAGTGTAGTATCAGAAGCATACGCGCCAAAAGTACAATTAAAAAAAGACTTAGCAGGAACAGAAGCGTTCAGGCGATACAAAGTAGAACCATATAAATAAGTATTATCAGGCCGAGTAAAAGAAAGAGTTAAAAGCGTATTGACCGCTTGAGAAATAACAAGGTCATCAATAGTAATTATTGACGGTTGAACAGAACTAGTATAGGGATAAGAAAAAAATTCAGAAGAAGAAACAAGGGTATTAGAGCCACCTGAATTAGGATAGCCAAAAGTTGCACCAAAAACAGAACCTTTGCCATAAGCAAGGGGCATAATACCTTCATCTGATTCAATCGTCAGACTACTGCCTTCAGGAATCCATGAAGCATATGTCATCTGGGCGGTACTGAGACAGATCGAAATGATTACTAGTAAGATTCTTGTAAAATTTTTCGAAATCCTGGTTACCATGATAATATCTCCTTATTATATCATAATTGATTTTCATGCTATCAAACAGCGCGCTTAAATCTCCATC
>CANQEA010000110.1 GCA_947594095.1 uncultured Clostridia bacterium
AAGCATCTTTTTATTTCTTCATTTCTTTTTACTTTTTTAGTTGTTGTTTTAATTAATTCTTCATCTGTTAAAATCATATTTTTAATGTATTTATATGGTGGAAATGTTTTATTTATTTCCTTTATTTTTTGCCAAATTATTTGTTCTAATTCTTCTTTCGTAACATCTGGATATTTCTCTTTTACTCTTTCTTTATCATATACAATTTTTACAGAAAGTTTTATATCATTTTTATCTTTATTGTCTGGCATACCAAATACTATACATTCTTCTACTTCATCTAATCTATTTATTAACATTTCAATTTCGTCTGGAAAAACTTTTTTACCATTTTTTAAAACTATCATGTCTTTTTTTCTTCCAGTTAAGAAAATATATCCTTCTTTATCTCTATAACCTAAATCTCCTGTATAGAACCATCCGTCTTTCATTACTTTTGCAGTTTCTTCTTCATTTTCGTAATATCCTAGCATAACATTTGGTCCTTTTACTCTTAGCTCTCCTATTCCGTTTTCATCTTTGTTAACAAACTCTACATGTACATTTTCCATAGGAAAACCAATAGAACCATATTTTATTTTTCTGTCATTTTCTGCTGCAATAACAGGTGCAGTTTCTGTTAATCCATATCCTTGTACTACTTTTAAACCTAAATCGTTAAATCCTTCTGCAACTTTTTTGTCAAGTGGTGCTCCACCAGATATTATAAATCTTAAATCTCCACCTAATTCGTCTAATATTTCTTTAAATATTTTTCTTCTTATATCAATATGGAATTTTAATAAAAATTTTGATAATTTTTTTCCAAATTCAACTTGCTTTTCTTTACCTTTTTTTCTTATCCCTTCTTCTATTTTTTTATAAATTGCTTCTACTAATAAAGGAACTCCAACAAAAACAGAAACTTTGTATTCCTTTAAGTTCTGTGCAATATAACGTAAGCCATCTGGAAAAGCTGTTTTAACACCACATGCTAGCATAACAATAATTGCTGTTGAGCCAAAAATATGGTGGTATGGCAAAAATGCAAGATTGACATCTGTATCAAATATACCTTCTACAAGTTGCATAGAATATACATTAGACGCGATGTTTTTGTGTGATAACATTACAGCTTTTGATTTTGCTGTCGTTCCAGATGTAAATAAAAGAATACTCATTTTATTATCATCTATTTTTGTTTCTATATATGAATTATCTCCACTTTTTATTATATCTCTTCCCTCTTCTACTAATGTATATATATCTATATAGTTTTCGATTTTACTCATACAAATATAATCTTTTAAGTTTGTATTTTTTCTGTCTTTTATTTCTTCTATATTATCTATATATTTTTCATCAAATACTACTACATCTGCTTTACTTCTTACTAAACAACTTTCTAATTCGTCTACTTGTAATTCTTTGTCTAACGGCACAGAAACCATATTTCCTAACTGGTTTGTTAAATGCGTTAAAGCCCATTCATATCTATTTCTTCCCACAATAGCAATTCTTTTATCTTGATAACCTCTTTTTAAAAAGCTACTTCCAAGTGCATTTATATCTTCTAAAAATTTACTATATGTTATATTTTCATATGTAGTTTCTTTATTTTCTTTATGTTTTACAACAAATGCTATATGTTCTTTATACTTTTCTACAGTATAATAAATAAGGTCTTTTACGTTTTCAAATTCAGTTGCCTCAAAATATTTTTCTTGTTCCATAGACACACATCATTCCTTTTTCATCTAGTATTTGTTACTACATTATCACATATTCGATAACATGTCAAGGCAACCTGACTAACTATTTCAGTTTTCATTTACATTATCTATCAAATCTCGACATTCCTTCCAGCTGAGGACTTTTATAAAGTCATATTCTTTTGATAATCTTTTAGCGATTTCTTTTGTATTATCTTCTGATTTTAAGTCTGCTACAATAATATTTTTTAAAACTTCTTCTTTTCCATATAATATTTTAAACAAGCTTGAACGCAAAAATCCTTCTATTTTTTCTTCTTGATTTTTTACTGCTATAATTACATATATTCCATCAGACTTTAATTTTGTATAACTACATATGTATATAATGTTTTTTATAATCTCAAATAAACCATAAAGAGCCAATGTCCAAAATATAGTATTTAATATAAACTCCTCCAATTTTAACCTCATTCCTTCACATAGCATATATTAGCTGAAAAAAATTTTTTCAACCTTAACCTCTTATGGTTTATTATATGTTTTTATTATGCTGTTTTGTGACAATAAAGACAGGCCTTTGCCTGTCCTTAATATACTATTTAATTACATTCAAAATCCAGTCTTTAAGTCCTATTTTATTTCCATTAATCACTGTCAATTATAGTCCAGCCATTCGAACTATCACCATTTAGTTTTACTCCAGATTGTAGAAAAACTGCAGGACGGACATAATGAGAACCGGTTAAACTGCTGCTGTTCACCGAAAGCGACATCTAAAAATTCCATACCATTTACACATCCGGTTGTTTACACTTCCAATTCCAAAGCAAACAGTTCCATCTAGCAAGATATAATACTGAGAACCAAGCCAGTAATTCACCTTTGTTTCTATATTATTTTTAAATAGTGCTTTATATGCTTTATTACCCTCTTCGTCTTTTACAGTACCTTCCCCATTTGAACTACTTGTCGATAAACTTTGTGGATAATATATATAATAGTTATTTTCAAACGTTTTTATCTCTCCCTCTCCTAACTCTGTCACTGTCCCATCTCCACTTGGGTAGTGAAATATTGTAATGTCTGTACTAGGTAATTTCCATTCATTTTCTGTATGTTTCTTATATTTTACCTTTCCATTTTCTATCGTATAATCCATTTTATTTCCATATTCATAAGGTAATCCTTGATTAGCTGGTCCTGTTCTGTCTTCATTTCCTCTCATTGGGTAATATCCTGTTACTTTATTTATATCTTCTACATTTATACTTCTTGTTTTGTCTTTATCTGCATATTTTCCTTGCCCATATAATTTACTTATTTTATCTAGTTCTCCTATACCTTTTGCATAGCCTTTTGCTCCATACAAAGTTAAGAAATCACCCCCTGCTTTTATTACATCATCTGTTGTTATTATTAATTGTCCATCTTCTGCTCCTAATACTATCCAACCTCCACCAAAATCGCTTAAGTCATATGTTCTATCTCCAGTATCGTACCCATTATCAGTTGAATATGATGTTACTGTAGCATCTTCTCCTATTATTGCCTTTCCATTTTCATCTGTTTTTGGGTCATATCCTGTTATCGTGTCTCCTACTTCTACTGTTGTTATTTCTCCTTTTTCTTCATCTATTGTTATTATTTTATTTCCTATCTGTATCCATTCTCCTGCATTTGTTCTTGTTACATTTCCGTTTTCTTCTATTATAAATAAAAACTTATCCATTTTTACTGCTATTGGGAATCCTGTTGTACTTTCTTCTATTTCTCCTCCATTTGCTGCTGTTCCTCCTGCTCTTTTTAAATTTGCTCTTAATGTACTTTCATTTAATTTTCCACTATTGTCGTAGCTTGCATATATTTCTGTTGCTACTTTATCATATGCTCCTGCTTCTGAGTTTGCATCTGCTGCTTGTTGTGCTTTTGTTAATAAGCCATTATCTCCAAATAATGTGTTAATACTTACTCCTGCTAAAATTAGTATCACTATTATAGTTATTACTAACGCAATTAATGTAATACCTTCGTTTTTTGTTTGTACATTTTTGTATTTTCTTTTCTTGCTTGTTTCTTTTTTTCTTAACATATTTTTTCTCTCCTTCTTTTGTTATTTTTATATTATTTTGTTTTTAAGTATTGTACTTAAAAATATGTAAAAAGACTTATAATTATTGGAAACCTGATAATTATAAGGCTTTTTATATTATAAACTTTTTATTATTTTAATTTCAAAAATTTTATTATTTTATAATTTTCTATTGATTTTTACAGTATATTTTGTTATTATGATTGTATAAAATAAATCTTTAAGTACAATACTTAAGGATAAAATAAAGCTACCTATGAGGTAGTTTTTTTCGTAAAAAAATAAAAGTACACTTTTAATAAAGTATACTTCTATATTTTTTCTTAAATTAATTGTAAAATAGCAACTTCTGCTCCGTCTCCTCTTCTTGGCCCAACTTTAACGATTCTTGTATATCCTCCAATATTTTTATCAGCATATTTTGGAGCAATTTCGTTAAATAATTTTGCAGGTAAGTCTACATTGTTACCTTCACTATCTTTCACTTTATTTACTTTTCTCATAATTTTTCTTCTAGCATTTAATCTTGATGGCATATCTTTTTGTCTTTTTTCAGTAGTTTCTTCTTTTACTACTTTTAAGTATTCTTTACCATTTTTGCTTTTTACTAGTTCTGTCTCTTTATTTCCTTTTGAATCTAGTTTTGCTTTTACAACTTTAACATCAACCATTTCGTAATTGTCTTTTTCCTTTATAGCTAATGCTATAAGACTATCAGCAATTGATTTAACTTCTTTTGCTCTAGCAGAAGTAGTTTCTACTTTTCCATGCATAATTAAATCTGTTGTTAATGTTTTTAGCATTGACATTCTGATGTCTGT
>CANQEA010000111.1 GCA_947594095.1 uncultured Clostridia bacterium
ATTCACTCTCTCATTTATAACTCGCCAAAGGGGCGGCGACAAACACATTTATTAAAAACAATGATGTTCTTAATTATTATATTCATATTAGCATAAAATATGTGAATTGTCAATAATTGTTCTAAAAAGTTTTCAAAGATTAAATTTTATCTATATGGTGGTTTGTATTATAAAAGTTTTGTGCAAATAGGAGTAGGACTTCAAACATATACCTGTAATACATACACTTCTGCTATATCTTGCTTTTAGCTACTTTTAGCTAATTCTATCTATATATTTAAACAACAAGTATAATTATTTTTCTTGTTGCATATCCATATATATTTCATAAGCTTTTTTTAACATTCTCATCTTATCAGGGGGTAGTCATTACTTGTTTTGCTTCATTAATACTCATGCATTTTGCTTCCTTTGATTCATCTGATATTTTAAAATCTTTGTTCTTTACAATAAACAAAAATCTAATATCATAGTGATAATGTGCTGGTTCTTGTTTAGCCGAATTTTCTAGAATAATATGAACATCAATATCTAATATTTTTCCACCTAAATCATCAAATTCTGTAATTCCACTTTCTTCCATTATTTCCATTTTTGCAACATTTAATGAATTAGATTCTCCATCACTGTGCCCTCCAAATAATAACCATTTGTCTAATGCTTTATGATGATTTAATAATACATTACCATTCTTGTCCATAACCAATGCACCTGCAGTTATATGTCCTTTTAAATTAGTTCTACTAAAACAATTATCATTTGTTCTTAAGAATTCTTTCATTTTTCCTACACATTCTTTTTCACTTTCATCTTTTGGATTATAATTTTCTATTGCTTTATATAAATCAAATTCCATATTATTTAAAACTCCTTATTAATTAAAATATGCATATTAAAAAAAATAAAAGTATTCATTTCACAATATTTTAGTAAAATTATATTATAAAAATAATAATTTATAAATATTTAAATTAAATTTCAGATGATTAACTTTATTAGTTAAATATAAAAATGTCTTAAAATTGATTTAAAAATTTCATAAAATATTTATAAAAATTAAATTTAAATTTCTAAAATTATAATTGCAACAAATGTTCAGTTTTAAATTTTACTTTATGCCTCTCTCCTACTCTAACGATTTTTTGGCATCTTAAAATTTTATATTTGTTCGCATAAATTGTGTAAGTTGTAGCTTAATTTATTTATCTATTAATCTTTTTCTAATTTCAAAATTATATTATTTTTATATTTCTTGAAAGATATATAAATTAGATTCCATATCATAGACTATATCTTCTAATAATTCTCCATTTTCTTGTCTTTCTTTAATATAGTTTTCTATTTCAAATGCATCTAAATTTAATATATATGGATTTCCGTCAAATGAAATATTTAATGTAGAAAAACCTATTTCATTCATTTTTTTTATTAATTTATTTACATCTCTATTACTTCTATCTAAATACATAGGATTGCTACTTACTATATTTCTTATTTGTATATCATTACAATTTATTTCTTTTAAAATATCTATTTTTTCTATTATTTCCCTTTCACTCAATTCTTTTATATTTGGGCATATTTCTATCATTTGACTAATTGTTTTTTCACTTATTCCCAATTTTTTTAATATTTCTTCCATATTTTCCATAATTTTATCACTCCTCTATTTGACTATTTTCTTGTCCTTCAATCTGTTTTTCTTGTTTTGCTATTACTTGTTCGGTATCATCTATATAACTTATATCTTCGCCAATAGTTTCTTGCGCTTCTATTACTAACTCTAAAGGACTTTTTCCTTTAAAATCTCTTTCATAATCATATTTTTCTAATAATTCTTTTTTTGTTATTCCATATTGTTTTTGAAATTGTTTTTGATCATAAAATAATTTTTTATAATTTGTCTCATCTATTCTTATTCCTATTTCTTTTAAAAACATATACCTTGCATAGCTTAATGCTGTACTTTGCATCAATTGTTTAGGTGACATTACTGCTAATGAATGTAAACCAATATAATCATAAAATTCTATTTTTTGTTTCATATTTTCTATACTATAGCTATATATTGCAGGAAGACTTTTTGTCATCTTTATTACTTCTTCTTGACTATATCCTAATTGTTGTATGTCTTCTATTTTTTGTTTCATATTTTCTATACTTAAACCATATATTGAAGGAAAATTTTTTGTCATCTTTATTACTTCTTCTTGACTATATCCTAATTGTTTTATATCTTCTATTTTTTGTTTCATATTTTCTATACTATAGCTATATATTGCAGGAAGACTTTTTGTCATCTTTATTAGTTCTTCCTGACTATATCCTAATTGTTGTATGTCTTCTATTTTTTGTTTCATATTTTCTATACTATAACCATATATTGAAGGAAGACTTTTTGTTATCTTTATTACTTCTTCTTGACTATATCCTAATTGTTTTATATCTTCTATTTTTTGTTTCATATTATCTATACTTAAACCATATATTGCAGGAAAACTTTTTGTCATCTTTATTATTTCTTCTTGACTATATCCTAATTGTTGTATGTCTTCTATTTTTTGTTTCATATTTTCTATACTATAACCATATATTGAAGGAAGACTTTTTGTTATCTTTATTACTTCTTCTTGACTATATCCTAATTGTTTTATATCTTCTATTTTTTGTTTCATATTATCTATACTTAAACCATATATTGAAGGAAAACTTTTTGTCATCTTTATTATTTCTTCTTGACTATATCCTAATTCTACTAAAAATGTATAATTTCTTTTAACATTCTGTATTAAAGTATCCGTTCTCATACTTGATATAGGATATGTATTTATTATTTCATTAATATCATATTCTGTATATCCTAAAGTTTTTAACAACTTATTTAATTCTTCCATTATTTTTATCTCCCTATTATCATTTATAACATATATAAATAATTATATCATATTTTAATTTTTATTTAAAAATTTTTTTTATTTTATTAATTATTTTTGTAATAAAATTTTCTTTGCACACTATCATTTTCTTATTTGAAGAATTAGTATATTCTTTATTGATTTCAATTTTATTAATGTTGTTTTTCTTAAATATATCTTCATAATTATATTTTTCTATTTTTTCTACTTCAATTATTTTTCTGTAATTATTTTGTTTTGCAACTATCTTTTCTCTTTGAGTATCCCTAGACCAATAATCTCTGAATAATATAATAATTATTGCTTTTGCTCTTTTAGAAACATTATTTTCTTCTAATGTTTTGTTTGGATTATACTTAAATTTATATTTTTTATCTTTTTTTATATCAAAAAGATTCAATTTTTCTTTTGGAATTTTATCGTAATCAGATTTTGGGATGTATTTTAATATTTCAAATATTTCAGCATATGCTATTCCATATTCATTAGTATTTTCCATAATTTAATTACTCCCCTTTTTGACTATTTTCTTGTCCTTCAATCTGTTTTTCTTGTTTTGCTATTACTTGTTCGGTATCATCTATATAACTTATATCTTCGCCAATAGTTTCTTGCGCTTCTATTACTAACTCTAAAGGACTTTTTCCTTTAAAATCTCTTTCATAATCATATTTTTCTAATAATTCTTTTTTTGTTATTCCATATTGTTTTTGAAATTGTTTTTGATTATAAAATAATTTTTTATAATTTGTCTCATCTATTCTTATTCCTTTTTCTTTTAAAAACATATACCTTGCATAACTTAATGCTATACTTTGCATCAAGTATTTAGGAGACATTACTGCTAGTGAATGTAAACCCATATAATCATAAAATTCTGTTTTTTGTTTCATATTTTCTATACTATAACCATATATTGAAGGAAGACTTTTTGTCATCTTTATTACTTCTTCTTGACTATATCCTAATTGTTTTATATCTTCTATTTTTTGTTTCATATTCTCTATACTTAAACAATATATTGCAGGAAGACTTTTTGTCATCTTTATTACTTCTTCTTGACTATATCCTAATTGTTGTATGTCTTCTATTTTTTGTTTCATATTTTCTATACTTAAACCATATATTGAAGGAAAATTTTTTGTCATCTTTATTACTTCTTCTTGACTATATCCTAATTGTTTTATATCTTCTATTTTTTGTTTCATATTTTCTATACTATAGCTATATATTGCAGGAAGACTTTTTGTCATCTTTATTAGTTCTTCCTGACTATATCCTAATTGTTGTATGTCTTCTATTTTTTGTTTCATATTTTCTATACTATAACCATATATTGAAGGAAGACTTTTTGTCATCTTTATTACTTCTTTTTGACTATATCCTAATTGTTTTATGTCTTCTATTTTTTGTTTCATATTCTCTATACTTAAACAATATATTGCAGGAAAACTTTTTGTTATCTTTATTACTTCTTCTTGACTATAGCCTAATTGTTGTATGTCTTCTATTTTTTGTTTCATATTTTCTATACTATAACCATATATTGAAGGAAGACTTTTTGTTATCTTTATTACTTCTTCTTGACTATATCCTAATTGTTTTATATCTTCTATTTTTTGTTTCATATTATCTATACTTAA
>CANQEA010000112.1 GCA_947594095.1 uncultured Clostridia bacterium
CCAGTTAAGGCAAGTGTAAATGAATTAGAAGGGTAGCGTTTAAGCAAATCTTCTAATACTTGACATACGGTGTTTTTGGTGTCTGAAAAGTGTCTTTTATAATCTTTGTATATTGTATTTCTATTTTCATCCATAACAATAATTTTAACAGTTGTAGATCCAACATCTAATCCAACATGTAATAAATTACTCATCATAAAATCTCCTTTTTTTTTCTTCTTCTCTCCTAATTGTATACGGAAATGCGGAATTTGTCAACTGGAAATTAATCCCCTTTTTGGAGAAAAAATAAGACCTGCATATTTCTATGCAAGTCTTATTGGTATTAAGTTTACTATTTAGACTCATATACTAATACTTCTTCTAATTCTTCATCTTCTAATAATGAGCCTTTTATACTACCAGTTGTAACAATATCTACCTGTTTTTCTAAAGCTTCTTCTAGTGCAAATTTAACTTCTACAATTTTAAATCCTTCTGCAACATCTTCTGTTCTAACTAATATATCAATATCGCTATCCTCTCTTTGTTTCTTTTTTGCGTAAGAACCAAATACCCATACATACATAAGATTATATTTTTGTGCAACAGGTTTTATTTTTTCACTTATTTTTTCTAATTCAGACATAAACTCACCTCATTTTAATACTTTTATACAAAAATCTTTTAATTTATTTATTTCTTTATCAGCTACATTCCATAATATAAGTTTATCTATTGTTTCATAATTATGTACTACTATATCTCTCATACCAGATATATTTTTCCATGGAATTTCGCTGTTTTCTTGTCTAAATTCAATAGGCAATCTTTTTACTAATTCTCCAATTTGAGTTACAGGTGTTAATATTGCATTTTGATATATATTATTTTCTACAAATTTATTGTAATCATTTCCGAAGTGTTTTTGGTTTCTTCTATAATATTACAATGTTTAATAATCGCAAGTAAAATTTTTTTAGTTCTTTCTTCTATTATCATAATAAAGGCCTCCTATGTTTTTATTTTATCATATTATTAAGAATATTACCATATTTTTGTGAAAATTATTTTCATAAAGTTCTAAAAGGGACAAACAATTAATATATTTAAGTAATCAAGGACAAAAGTAAATGTTTGAAAGGGAAGGAGATTACTATGAAAAACAAAAAAATAATTATTATTTTTACGACTTGTTTAATTGTATTATTAATAGGAGGATATTTTGGAATAAAATACGTAAAAGATAAGCGAGAAGAGACTGTAGTAGAAGAATACGTACCAGAAGAAGAAATAACAGAAGAACAATATAGACAAACAATTGTAAGTTTATATTTTGTAAATAAAGAAACAAAAAAAATAGAGCCAGAAGCAAGATTAGTAGATATTACAGAATTAATAAAAAACCCTTATGAAAAACTAATTACACTATTAATGGAAACACCAAAAAATGATAAGCTAGAAAAAGTTATTCCAGAAAATACAAGTTTATTAAAAACAATGTTGCAGGAAGATTGCTTAATTATTGATTTTTCAAAAGAATTTTTAAATTATTCTAAAGATGACGAAAGCTATAAAACTAATTTAATCCAAAGCATTGTAAATACTGTAACAGAGCTAACAGAAGTAAATCAAGTTAAATTTTTAATAGATGGTCAAGAATCAGAAGAATTTAATGAAGTTTATAAAAGATAGATATTATTTTAATATTTTGTATAATTTAATATAACGAAAAACATCATGAAAATTATTTAAGAAACATTCGATTTCATTTAATGATTTTATGGTGTTTTTTTATTATAGAAAAATTAACTTATTTATAAGTAAAAATGTGTATAATTTTTTTATTTGGACACAATATAAAAGTAAAAAAATTACATATACTTTTAAAAGACATGTAAAAAATTTGCATTTAATTAAAAAATGTGATAAAATATGTACAAGGGAGGATAATGGTATGTTAACTAAATTATCTATGAAAAATTTTAAATCTTTTATTAGAGAAACTACAATTGACATGAAAGCAACTGGATATGAAATATTATCTGATACTAATAAAACAGAAGACGATATTTTAAAGGGAGCTATTTTTGTTGGAGGAAATGCTACAGGAAAAACAACAATTATTACAGCTATTAGGTTTTTATTAGAATTATTAGTATGGTCTTCAGATGTGCAACTAGTAGGATATAAAAGTTTTTACGTAGATATAAAAGAAAGAATGGAATTAAATTATGAATTTAAAATCAATAATTCATATATAAAATATACAATTGAAGCAGATAGTCAAAAGATATTAAAAGAGACTCTAATGCAAGATGATAAACAGGTACTTGTAAGAATAAACGATAGTGGTGAATATATAGACTTTTCAGATAAAAAAATACAAATTGAAAAATTAGAAAATAATCAATCAGCATTAAGGAAAATTTATTTTGACACACGATTTATTGATAATCCAATACTAAAAGAATGGTTTGAATTTTTAAAAAATTCAGTATTTATAGATCAAGCAAAAAAAATGGTTATATGTGCTAATCAAGAAAAGCTTACAAAAAATTATTTTGAGAGTAATGGTAAAGAAGAATTTAATAAATTTTTAAAAGAAATAAATTATAATCAAAGTGTTGACTATGTTAGTGAATATAAAAACCAAAATATACAATTTAATTTTCAAAATACTAAAGAAATTGTTTTAATAAGAAATGACATGAATGTGGGTATGCCTATACAGTTAGAATCAGAAGGAAATCAAACTTTAGTCAGAGTGTTGCCTCAAATTTTACAAGCAACTAGCAAAAATTGCATGGTACTAATTGATGAATTTAGTAGTGCTTTTCATAATTTGTTAGAAGAAAAGATTATAAGGTATTTTATGGAAAAATCTAATAGATCACAAATATTTATTGTATCTCATTCAACTAATTTATTATCTAACACATTATTAAGACCAGATCAAGAATATACAGTAGACTATGTAAATGGTAAAGGAAGTGTGATTAATAGAGTATCAGATAGTAAACCAAGAGAAGCTCAAAATATTGAAAAGATGTATCTAAGTGGGGTGTTTAATGGATTACCAGATATTAAATAGCAATTTTAAATTAAATATGAACAAAAACATAGGAAAAGTATTGTATATAGTTGAAGGTGAAAAAAGAGAAATAAATTTAATTGCAAAAGTATTTTTAAATATTTTAAAATACAAGGAAGTAGTAAGTATAAATAGAAAAGGTAAGAGAAAATATAGAACATTTTCTAAAGAAGATAACCCTAATTCTAAAATTGTTATTATCAATTCTGAAACAAGTAATATAAATTCAATAACCAATCAAGAATTTATAGATAATCAAATTAAACTTTTAAGAAAATATGGGCTAGATTATGATTTTAGAAATAGTGCTATATATTATATATTTGATGCAGATAGAAAAGAAGATATAAATTCAATAAAAAACTTAGTTAAAAGTTATACAAACTCAAGAGAACCCAACAAAAATAATAAATTTGATGAAATAGGTGGGATGTTATTATTAAGTTATCCATCTATAGAATCTTTTATAATATCAAATTTTGAAAAGGATGTTTATTTATTTAATAAAAAGTTTGATTTAAACACAAAAGAACTAAAGGAATATATTAACAAAAATGGATATAATGACTCTAACTTAACCGGTAAAACCCTTACAAATTCAGTTAACGAAACTATTAAATCTCTAAATTATATTAATATAGATAAGATAAATTTAGACAATATTGAAGAATTCAATAGTAAAGTAATGGCATTTGAAGAGAATAATAATATGAAATATATTTTAAGTTTATTATTAATTTCATTTTTAGATTTAGGAATAATCGAAATAGAGTGAAATTTAATACATAGATATTATTTTAATATTTTGTATAACTTAATATAACGAAAAACATCATGAAAATTATTTAAGAAACATTCGATTTCATTTAATGATTTTATGGTGTTTTTTTTACATGTATTAAAATCAAAAGACTTTTTCTTATTTTTATTATTACCTCTATTTTCATTTAAATAATAATTATTATCCATAAAATCACATCCTAAAATTTACTACTTATATATTATATGAAAAAAAGGAATAAAATGAGATGAAAATTTTACATACCATAGAATTCGTGTTATAATTATGTGGTAATAATTATGAGAGGATCTTATACATGGATATTGAAGTAAAATTAGAGAACAATGAAAGAATAGATGATTTAGAATATAAAGATTTAAAAATAATTCAAAATAAAGAGGGATTTTGTTTTGGAATAGATAGTGTATTATTATCTGATTTTGCAAAAAATATTAAAAAAGGAAGTAATGTAATTGATCTAGGAACAGGCACAGGAATTATTGCAACATTACTTTGTGCAAAAACAGAATTAAAGTCAATTGTAGGTGTAGAAATTCAAGAAGAAGTATGTGACATGGCTAAAAGAAGTATAGTTTTAAACAAATTGGAAGATAAATTTGAAATAATAAATGAAGATATAAATAATTTACTAAAATATTATAAAAAAAATAGTTTTGACGTAGT
>CANQEA010000113.1 GCA_947594095.1 uncultured Clostridia bacterium
TTTTTGCCACCCGGTTAAAATCTTTTCCATCATATTCAATTACTAATTTTATATTTCGCATTTTTACCTCTTATAAATAATTATTTAGGCTTTATTTTTTTTACTAAATTTATTTTTAAACTTTTGTTTAATTGTTTCTTTATTTTGTTTTTCTTCTCCTGCAAATCTTTTTGTCACAACATTGCTAATTAAAATTTTCTTTAAAACATCTTCTCTAACATCAGCAATTAATGTTCCATCTTTTGCAACAGAAATTTTACCAGTTTCTTCTGATACAACTACAACAATACTGTCAGATTGTTTTGATATTCCTATTGCAGCTCTGTGTCTTGTTCCAAGTTCTTTTGCAATATCAGTATCATCTGCAAGTGGCAAAACACATGCGGCAGCAGCTATTTTATTATCTGAAATTACAACAGCTCCATCATGAAGTGGTGTTTTTGGAACAAATATATTCACTAATAATTGTGGTGAAACCTCTGCATTCATAGGAATTCCAGTTTCTATTATATCTTTAATTTTTATATCTCTTTCAATTACAATTAAACTTCCAGTTTTTGATTTAGCAAGTTCTGTCGCTGCAATTACAATTTTGTATATATCTTCCTTAGTTTTATTTGCTACATCTTTTTCAAATCCAAAAAATCTAGCAAATTTATTTGTTCCCAGCTGTTCTAGTCCTCTTCTTAGCTCTGGCTGGAAAATAACAATAATTGCAATTACACCTAAATTCATTATTCCTGTTAGTATCCAGTTTAATATTTTTAAGTTTAATAAACCACTAACCCACGTAATTACAATTAGAAGAGCAATTCCTTTTATTAATTGCCATGCTCTAGAACCTCTTACTATTTTAAAGAAACAATATAATAAAAAGATAACAATAGAAATATCTATAATTAGTGTAATTAACTGAAATGGATTTTCTTGTAATGTTTTAATATATGTTAAAATATTTTCTGTATAAAATTTTTCCCAGTTCATCCCTAAATTTATTACCATATTAGAATATCTGCTCCTTTCATTCGAATTTTTTATAAATTATTTTATATAATACAAATTAGATTGGAAAAATGATTATTTTTTCCAATCTTATATTACATAAATTTAAAGTTCAAATCTACTATGCCATTAATGCGTAGATTAATGATCCACAAGTACCAACTACCATTAATACTGCTAAAAACGCAGCCATAACTCTAACAAAGATTTGTCCTTTATCATGCTCTTTATGTACTTTTACTTTATTTTCTTTTTTTTGTTTCATTATTTTCACCCTTTCTAGAATACATTCTCTATATAATATTATAACACATTTTATAATTATTTCAATTGATTTTTTTGGAAAATTTCTATTAAATAAAATGTTTTGTAAATGTTTTTCTATGTATAGAACAAATTCCATATTCTTTAATTGCTTGTATATGTTTTGCTGTTCCATATCCTTTATGAGAAATAAAACCATATTGTGGATATACCTCGTCCCATTCTCTCATAATTCTATCTCTTGTTACTTTAGCTAAGATTGATGCAGCTGCTATGCTATAACATTTAGCATCACCTTTAATAATAGAATCATATGGTATTCCTTTTGTGTTAATATGTGTTAAGGCATCTACCAAAATTAAATCTGGTTTAACTTTTAACCTTTCTACTACTTCTGTTACACCTTGTTTTGTTGCATTTAAGATATTTATTTCATCAATTACATCATGATCAATTATTGCAACAGAATAACTAATACATTCTTCAATTATTTTATCATAAAGCATTTCTCTTTTCTTTTCAGATACCTTTTTAGAATCATTAACTCCTTCTATCATAGAGTCTTGTGGCATAATTACACCTGCTACAACAACTGGTCCAGCTAGTGGTCCTCTTCCTGCTTCATCTATTCCACAAATATTTTTAAACCCTTTTGAATATAAGTCTTTTTCCATTTTTTTTAGTTCAGTAAGTCTTATTAATTCTTTTTCTTTCATATAATGCTCCATTTATTTGTTAATTTTGTATTAACATTTTATAATTTTATTTCTTGAATATCTGTCAATGAATATTTTGTATTTCCATTATCTACAAATCCTTTTGAACTATATACTTCTACTTTGACATTTTCTAGGTCATATTCTATAACAATAGTTCCTTCTAGTCCATCAATTCCCATTTCTTCTTTTAACTGCTCGGCTTCAAATTTGCGAAGATATTTTTGTTCTGCCTCATTTTCCGATGCACCAATAGTACTTAAAATAGTTGGATCAATATCTTTATCACCTATTAATTTTTTTTCTGCTTCATCGACTCTGTCCTTATTTACACCCCATTCATGTACAGCCTGTTCCAATGCTTCTTTTGCTTTTGCTTCAACTAAAAGTAAATTTGTTTTTAAATTTTCCAGATTTGCTTTTTTAATAATTTCACTACCACCTGTTACTGCAATAGATGCTAGAATTAATATAAGAATAATTGTAGTAACTAATGCTACTAATGTTATACCTTTTTCTTTTTTTATCTTATTCATCCTTATTTCACCTACCATAATTTTTTATTATTATATCTTTTATTTATTTTTATTTCAATACTTTTTTATAAAATTAATGTAATTGAATAAAGCACCCTACTCTCGTACGATGCTCGGATCTATATCATCTTTCATCTCCATTATGTTCATTTTCCTTTTTAACACTATAATTCTTTTTTTGTATTTCTTCATATAATAAATTCCATTTTAATTTTACCTTAGAGTCTCTATTATTTTTGGCTAATTCGATTGCTTTATTTATGTCTTTTAAATCATCTTTAGATAATAATTCTTTTTTGAGCTTTTTATATTTTTGTAACAATTTGTATGCTCTTTCTCCAAATCCAGTAATAGAATATATTTCAGCTAGTATAATTTCGGCAATAGTCCTATCTTCAAGTTCATCTATATCTTTTTTTATTTCTTCTAATTCATCTAAAATATTAGAACTTTTATAAATCTTATTTCTTATTTTCTCAATATCATTATCTACATTAATATCTTTTGTTTCTCCCATCATTTGTATCTCA
This sequence comes from uncultured Clostridia bacterium, assembly GCA_947594095.1. The sequence goes on from CANQEA010000113.1 coordinate 3,049, forward strand.
ATATCTTCTATATTATCTATTTGTTTTTCTTTAACATCATATAATCGTCCACGCAATTTATTTGCTTCTTCTTTATTTTTTTCTATGCCTGCTATTCTTATTAAACTTAATATCACCTTTGGATTATCTGGTTCTAACTCTAATAACCTATTTAGCAATCTCTTTTCTTCTTTTATATCTCCTTCTTTTCTTGCTATTCTTATTAAACTTGACAGTGCTTTTACATCATTCTTATTTATTTTCAATTGCACATTTAGCAGTCTTTTTTCTTCTTCTATATCTCCCTCTTCTCTTGCTATTTTTATTAATCTTGAAATTGCTTTTGGATTATCTGGCTCTATCTCTAATAGCCTATTTAGCAACCTTTTTTCTTCTTTAATGTTCCCTTCTTCTCTTACTACTCTTATTAAACTTGAAAGTGTTATTGGATTATCTGGTTCTAGCTCTAATCTCATTTTTAGCAATCTTTTTTCTTCTTCTATATTTCCTTCTTCTCTTGCTATCCTTATTAAACTTGACAGTGCTTTTACATCATTCTTATTTATTTTCAATTGCACATTTAACAGTCTTTTTTCTTCTTCTATATCTCCTTCTTTTCTTGCTATTCTTATTAAACTTGACAGTGCTTTTACATCATTCTTATTTATTTTCAATTGCACATTTAGCAGTCTTTTTTCTTCTTCTATATCTCCCTCTTCTCTTGCTATTTTTATTAATCTTGAAATTATTATTGGATTATCTTGTTCTATCTCTAGTCTCCTGGTTAACAATCTCTTTTCTTCTTCAATGTTTCCTTCTTCTCTTGCTATTCTTATTAAACTTGACATTGCTATTACATTGTCAGGTTCTATCTCTAATATCCTGTTTAGTAATCTTTTTTCTTCTTCTACATCTCCTTCTTCTCTTGCTATTCTTGTTAAACTTGACATTATCTTTACATTATTTGGATTTATTTCTAATTGCATATTTAGCAATCTTTTCTCTTCTTGTAAGTTACCCTCTTCTCTTGCTATTTTTATTAGAATACTTCTTCTTAAACTTTGGCTATTTTTTGAAGTTAGTTCATTTGCCTTGGCTTCAGCTTCTTTATATTTATTATTTTTAATTAATTTTTTTGCCTCTTTTATTATATCCAATTCTTTTTTCCAACGATATAATGTTGTTTTAGATACATTTGATTTTAAGCTTATAGTACTGATTCCTTCATTTTGCTTAAACATTTTTATTACTTCTTCTTTTTTCTTTGCCGAATACACTTTTATCATCCCTATTATTTCTATTTATTATGTTAATATAATATCATAATTTAATTTAAAATACAAGTATATTTAATAAAATAGTCTATTTTATTATAAATTACCATGATTAATGTTTTATTAATCTTTTGAAAATGTGAATTAAAAATTCTAAAACAATTACATTTTTTTCACAAAATTTTCACAAAACTATTGTATTATATGTGATAAATGGTATACTAT
>CANQEA010000114.1 GCA_947594095.1 uncultured Clostridia bacterium
AATTTTGGAACTTCTGTATATTTTTTATTATTTCTAGAATATTTCACAAGTTTTGTGATATTTGCTTCTAAAAGATAAGCTCTTTTTTCAATATCATAGTTTTTAAGAACTTCTGGGTGAACTTCTCCAAGTGTTGCAACTACATCTGTTCCAATTTTAATATTTGCACACCTTCCTGGATGATAAGATTCATTTTTAGTTTCTTTTTCAATTGTATATCTATTTACACTTATACTTTCTAATACATTTTCTAGTATTCCTTTTAATACATAAAAGTCAATGTCATCTCCATACATTCCAATTGTTAAAATTTCTTCTTGAAGTGGAACTTCGCCTTTTTCTACTTCTCCATTCACGTTTTTGTAGTTTCTAGAAATATCAAATAATTTTACATTTTGGTTTTTCTTATTTGCATTTCCTGCTAAGATTTGCATCATACTTGGAACTGTAGTTGGTCTCATAAGTTTATATTCATCACTTAATGGATTTTGAATTGTAATTGCATATTTTTTTATTTCTTCATTTATATTTGATTTTTCTAAATCTTTCTCGCTTACAAATCCATATGTGTATATTTCTGATAAACCATTTTGCACTAATACTTCTTTTATTTTGTCAACTATTTTTTGTTCTTTGTTTTTAATACCTAATGTTGTATCTGCTTTAATTAAAGTAGTATCTAGTTTATCATAGCCATAAAATCTAACAACTTCTTCTGCTATATCTGCTAATAATTCCAAATCCATTCTAAAATATGGTGCAATTGCAACATCATTTTCTACTTTTATTTCTAATTTTTCAAGAATTTGAAGCATTTCTTCTTTAGCTATATTTGTTCCAAGTAAACTGTTTATTCTATCATAATCAAGTGGTATTTTATTTATTTTTTGTTTAGTTGGATATACATCAATTTTTCCATCAACAGGTTCACCAGCATTTAAAATTTCTACTAATTCTACTGCTCTATTTATTGCTCTTAAACTATTTTCTGCTGATAACCCTTTTTCAAATCTAGATGAACTTTCTGTTCTTAATCCAACTTGCTTAGCAGTTTTTCTAACTGATCCTCCATAAAATACTGCTGACTCAAATACAACTGTTGTAGTTGTATCCTCAATTTCTGAGTTTAGTCCTCCCATTACACCTGCAATTGCAACTGCTTTTTTATCATCTGCAATAACTAAATTATTTTCATCTAGATTTCTTTCTACTTCATCTAATGTTGTTATTTTTTCTCCTTTTTTTGCCCTTCTTACTGTTATGTGTTTTCCTTCTATTGAATTAATATCAAAAGCATGCATTGGTTGACCTAATTCTAGCATTACATAGTTTGTGATATCTACAATATTGTTTATACTTCTTACTCCACAAGCTTTTAGCCTTCTAACTAACCATTTAGGAGAAGGTCCTATTTTAACATTTTTAACAACTCTTGCAATATAACGATAGCATAAATCTGGAGCAGTAATATCAACTTTTAATCCTTCAATTTCTTTTTTATCTGGAACAACCATTTTATCTAGATTTCTTCTTGGATTTTTAAATGGCTTGCCAGTAGAAACCGCTACTTCTCTCCCTAATCCTTCTATTGATAAACAGTCTGGTCTATTTGGAGTTATTTCAAAATCAATAATGTCTTCTTTTAATTCTAATACATCTACAATATCTTTTCCTAAATATTTTTCATATTCTTTTGGAAGTATCATTATTCCATCTTCTATTTGATCTGGATAATCTGATAAACTTAAATTAAGTTCTCCAATAGAACACATCATTCCACAAGAGTCTACTCCTCTTAAACTTCCAGTTTTAATATTAACACCATTTGGAAGATTAGCACCATCTTTTGCAATTGGTACAATATCTCCTTCTTTTATATTTTTTGCACCTGTTACAATTTGCAGAATTTCACTCCCAACATCTACTTTTGTTACAACTAATTTATCTGCATTTGGATGTTTTTTTATTTGCAAAATTTTACCTACAACTACATTTTTTATATCATTTCCTTTTTCATCTATAGTCTCTACTTTAGACCCTGTCATTGTTAAAATATCTCCTAATTTAACAGCATCCATTTCAATATCACTATATTCTTGTAACCATTCAATACTTGCTTTCATCTTTTATCTTTCCTTTCTTTTTATCTTTCCTTTCTTTTTATCTATAATCGTTTGGTCTAAAATTTTCTGGATATGGTGGATTAGTTTCTTTATGTTGCGCATGAATACCAACATATCTACCGTCGCCTGATATTCTATTATGAAATTCTCTTCTATTTTGATTAATATAGCCTATTTGCTTTGCAGCAATATCTTTTTTCACTAATCTAAATTTTGTATATGGATTTCCATCTTCCACAGCTACTGCTGTGTATCCACTATATTTTGGATTTGTAAGCATTTGCTTCATTTCCTCTATACTATAAAATTTTTCCCTTTTTGAAAATATTCCCAAATTTGTTCACCTACTTTTTAATTAATTAAAATTTTAATTAATAATTATAATAACATTATTAAAATTGTTTTAAAAATCTAACATCATTTTCAAATAAAAGTCTCATATCTTCTATTCCAAATTTAGCCATGGCAATTCTTTCTACACCAAATCCAAATGCAAAACCTGAATATATTTCTGGATCGATTCCACAATTTTTAAGTACATTTGGATGAACCATTCCACATCCTAAAAGTTCAATCCATCCTTCTCCTTTACATACTCTGCAACCTTTTCCTCCACATACAAAGCATGATACATCTGCTTCTGCACTAGGTTCAGTAAAAGGAAAATGATGTGGTCTGAAACGAATTTGTGTGTTTTCTCCTAAACATTTTTTAGCAAACATTTCTAATGTTCCCTTTAGATCTGTCATAGAGATGTTTTTATCTACAACTAAACCTTCTACTTGGTGGAATACAGGTGAATGAGTTGCATCTACACTGTCTGAACGATAAACAGCACCTGGACATATAATTTTAATTGGTGGTTTTTGATTCTCCATAACCCTAGCTTGTACTGGTGATGTTTGGCTTCTTAAAACTATATCATCTGTAATATAAAATGTATCTTGAATATCTCTAGCTGGATGGTCTGGTGGTGTATTTAATTGATCAAAATTATAAAATGCTTTTTCAACTTCTGGTCCATCTGCAATTTGATAACCCATTCCTAAAAATATTTCTTTTACTTCATCGATAATTTGTGTAATAGGATGAATAGAACCTAGTTCAATTTTTTTACTTGGCTCTGTTACATCTATATTTTCTGTTTCTAACTTATTTAACATTTCTTGTTTATCAATTTCTAATTCTTTTTGTTCTATTAAATTATCTAGCTCGTCTCTTAATTCATTTACCAAACTTCCAACTACTGGTCTTTCTTCTGGAGAAAGTTCGCCCATTCCTCTTAAAAGAAGTGTTAGTTCTCCTTTTTTTCCTAAGTATTTAACTTTTAAGTCATTTAATTCTTTTCTACTATTTGCTCCTTTTATTTCTGCTACCGAGCTTTTTCTTACTTCTGTAATTTTTTCTTTCATCTCTTATCATCCTCCATTTTATTTTTCAATCAAAAAACCATCTCGTCATAGGACGAAATGGCTATCTTCCGTGGTACCACCTAATTTTATTAGTATTAAAATTTACTAATCTCATTATAGTTTTAACGGTACAACCGCTTCTTTCTACTCTTTTACAATTTAAAAAGAAGACCAAAAAAGTGAAATTTCTATTTATCTTTTTAAATGGCTTTCAGCCAAGACCATTTTCTCTGTCTAATATTTTTGATAAATATACTTTGCTTTTTTATTGGTTATTATTTACATGTTATATATTTTATCACAATTTATCAAAATGTTCAAGGTTTTTTTAATATTTTCTCATATTTTAACATTATTCTTTGATTTCTTTGGCAAGTTTTCCAATTGCTTTTGTTTCAATTCTAGACACATAAGAACGTGATATTCCCATCATTTTAGCAATCTCATTTTGTGTTTTGGGTTTGTGCCCTCCGAAGACCAAATCTTAATTCAAGTATTGTCCTCTCTCTATCTTTTAAAACTGATTTTAATTTTTGATATAAGATTTTTATCTTCATTTTAACATCTACTTCATCTTCGATACTTCTTTCATTATTTTCTAATACTTCTTGAAGTGTTACAACATTATCATCTTTGTCTTTTCCGAATAGGTTCATTTAAATAAACCTCTGCTTCTAATTTCTTTGTGGCTCTAAGATGCATCAGTATTTCATTATCTATACATCTTGATACATATGTAGAAAGCCTCGCTCCTTTTTCAATATTAAAGCTTTTTATTCCTTTTATTAATCCTATTGTTCCAATAGAAATTAAATCATCTTGATCGACCTTTGATGTACTATATTTTTTAGCAACATGTGCTACTAATCTTAGGTTTCTTTCTATTAAAATATTTCTTGCCTCTTCATCTCCTTTTGCCATTTGTTCTAAGTACATTCTTTCTTCTTCACTTGTTAGTGGTTCTGGAAATAATGTTCC
>CANQEA010000115.1 GCA_947594095.1 uncultured Clostridia bacterium
TTTTTCTATATTTATACATACAAGGTGAAATTTTTGCTTACAAACTTTTAAGGTGATTTTATCATAAATTAAATACAGAAAAATTGAAAAAAGTTTCACATTTTTATAATTTTGTGGTATAATATAAATTTGAAAAAAATTAATAAAAAATTACAAAAAAGTTTCACAATTTAAAGGAGATTTTATATTATGGTAAGATGTAAATGGTGTAATTTGAATAATCCTAAATATATAGAATACCACGATAATGAATGGGGTAAACCTAATTTTGATGATAGATACTTATTTGAAATGTTAATATTAGAATCTTTTCAAGCAGGTCTTTCTTGGGAATGTGTATTAAATAAAAGAGAAGATTTTAGAAAAGCATTTGATAATTTTGATATAGATAAAATATGTTGTTTTGAAGATAAAAAAGTGCAACAATTATTGGCGAATGAAAAAATTATAAGGAATAAACTAAAAATTAAGGCTGCTATAAATAATAGTAAAATTTTTAAGAAAATACAAAATGAATATGGTACATTTTATAACTATTTAAAAACATTTACAAATGGAGAAGTTATTTATGAAATAGATAAAACTACAAATCAATTATCAGACAAGTTATCAAAAGATTTACAAAAAAGAGGAATGAAATTTGTAGGAAGTACAATTATATATTCTTATTTACAAGCAATAGGTATTATTTATTCTCATGATAGACAATGCTTTTTGTATAAGAATAATTAAAATGATAAATTACAATTTGTATGAGTAAGATAAATATTAATTTATAGAGGGGATTAGATAATGAAAATAATAACAATATGTGGGAGTATGAGATTTGTTAGAGAAATGATGGAAATATCTGAAAGAATAGAATTACAAGGTAATGTAGTATTAATGCCTATTTATAATCCTTCTAGACCTAATAAAGAATCATTTACAAGCGAAGAAGTTTTAATACTAGATAAAATGCACAGAGAGAGAATTAAACTGTCTGAGGCTATTTTAGTTGTAAATGTAAATGGTTATATAGGTAGTAGTACAAAAAATGAGATTGAATATGCTAAATCTTTAAATAAAGAAGTAATTTATTATACAGATTTAATAAACGCAATTTAGAGCGACAAATTACAATTTAAATGAATAAAAAGAATAAGTCGATATGGAGGTATTAAAAAATGACAGAAAAAGAGAAAATGATAGCAGGAGAACTATATGACGCAAACTATAATGAAGATTTAATAAAAGAAAGATATATAGCTAAAGACAAGTGTTATGAATATAATCAATTAAAACCATCAGATCACATACAAAAGACAAATATTATAAAAAATTTATTAGGAAAAACAGGGAATATATTCACTATAGAACAACCTTTTATGTGTGATTATGGATATAATATAGAAATTGGAGAAAATTTTTATGCTAACCATAATTTGATTATACTTGATGGTAATAAAGTTGAATTTGGAGATAATGTATTTATCGCACCTAATTGTGCTTTTTATACAGCAGGACATCCTCTAGATGCAGAAAGAAGAAATCAAGGATTAGAATATGCTAGACCAATAAAAGTTGGTAACAATGTATGGATTGGAGGAAATGTTGTTGTTCTTCCAGGAGTTACTATTGGAGATAATGTTGTAATAGGAGCTGGTAGTATTGTTAATAAAGATATTCCATCAAATGTAGTTGCTTGTCGGAAATCCATGTAAAGTTATTAAACAGATAAATAATTATTAAGTTATAGATATGATTAAATTATTAGAGTGAAAGGTTAAATTGGTAGTAATGTGAACAGAAAAATACTTATTGGATTATTAATTATAATATTTATAGTTGTTGGAGTAACTATTGCATATAAAGTAATTGAAAAAAGTGTTATAGACAAAGAAAACTTTGAATCTAATGTTGAAAATATTAGTTCTACTCCTGTTGATACTATAAGTAATCAAAATGATAATAAAAGAGAGATGGATAAAATTATGGATAATATTATAAATATTAATGTAAGTATAAATAATCAAAAATATAATGCAACAATTGAAAATAATGAAACTGCAAAAAATTTTATAAGTAAATTACCACAAGAATTTAATATGGAAGAACTAAATGGAAATGAAAAATATGTCTATATGGATAATTCATTACCTACAAATTCAATAAATCCTAAACATGTTAAAAGCGGAGATATAATGCTTTATGGTAATGATTGTTTAGTTATTTTCTATAAATCATTTGATACAAATTATAGTTATACTAAAATAGGCCATATTGATAATTTACCCGATTTAGGAAATGATAATATAATTGTTAAATTTGAAACACAAATTACCACAGATAAGGCGGATAATTAGTTGAAATTATCTGTCTTTCATTATATAATCATAGCAATAATTAGTGATTTGTAGAGCTCAACTAATCGTTGTTTTCCTCACTCAACGATTAGTATGTTTACTTTTATATATAGTGATTTTACAATAATATTAAAGGAGGTAAATATTATGGATCAAGTGAAAATTGGCAAATTTATTGCAGAGTGTAGAAAAAATAAAAATTTAACACAATTTCAATTAGCAGAAAAATTAAATATTACAGATAGAGCAATATCAAAGTGGGAAACTGGAAAAGGAATGCCAGATTCTTCTATAATGCTTGAATTATGTGATGAACTTGATATTAGTGTAAATGAATTATTAAGTGGGGAGGTTATTAAAATGGAAAATTATAATAAAAAGGCAGAAGAAAATTTATTAGAAATGACCAAAAAGGAAGAAATACAAAATAAAAAAATGATGATGTATGAATGGGTAATAGGAGGTTTATCAAGTATAACATTTTTAGTTTTGATGTTTACCTTATCTTTTGCAGTTGAAAATCTCATTACGAGAATTATATTATTTATATTAGCTTTTTTAGTTTTAATAATAGGTATTTCATTTGCTTTAAAAATAGAAACAGAAACAGGATACTATGAATGTAAAATATGTCATAATAAATATATTCCTAAATATTCACAAGTATACTTTGCAATGCACTATGGAACTACTAGATATTTAAAATGTCCAAAATGTAATAGAAGAAGTTGGAATAAAAAAGTATTGACTAAATAATAAATTACAAATTATAAAGCAGATAATTAGTTGCTAATTATCTGCTTTTATGATAATATATGTAAAAATAAAATAGTAATTTAATTAACTAAGTTTGTAGAAAAAGGAGTGCAATTTGAAAACAAAACAAATTATAAAAAATATAATAATTTCTATTATTATTGGTATATTACTAGGCGCAATTACAGAATATGCTTTAATATTAAATATTAATTGGTTAATAACAATAACTCAATCATTTGCCTTTTGGGGATTAGTAATTTGTATAGTAGCATTTATACCTAAAGATTATTCATATTCAGTAATAGATCCAATTATAGTAATGTCGTTAATGAGTGGAACGTATTATATGATAAGATTAGCAATTTCTGGATATACAAATTTGGGCGGATTTGAATTATTTACTTTTACTGGAATTGCTGGCTCAATATATATAGGGACATTTATTTACATCTTAAAAAGAATAGTAATATATAAAAAAAAAGATGTATTTCCTCAAGTTTGCTATTTTATTTCAATGACAATAGTAGGAATTATTTTAAGAATAATTGCAAATATAAATTATTTGCTAATAATAAATCATAATTTGTTTTATAATATAGACGTAGGTATTGTTATTGGATTTATTGTAGGTATAATTATTGTAAGAATAATTAAAAAAGATAAATGAAATAGGTAATAAAAATACAAATTTCTAAGGCAAGTAGTTTACAATCACTTGCTTTTTTGTTATACTTTATTTAACTTTTAAAGTGCGAGGTGTTATATTTTGATGAAGAAAAAAATACTTACATCTATAATTATAATTATTCTATGCTTTCTTTTGGGAATAATGATAAGTTTTATAATAGGTAATATAGATAAAAATAAAACAAAAGAAAGTAATATACCAAATAATAATGATGATAATTTATTAGATGTTTTTAATTATGAATTTAATAATGGAACAAAAATAGGAGATAACGAAATTATATGCGGGATGATAGACAATATATCTTCTAATATTATACATATAAGTGAAATTTATATGTTAAGAGGAAATATAGGTTTTCAAGTAAAAGAATTTAATGAAGGATATATAAATATAGAAAATATATCGTCATTTATCAATAACGTGACTAATGAAGAAATTAAAAAGGAAAGTTTATCATCAGAACATTGTATTGTAGTAGTCACAGGAAAATTAGTTAAAAGTGCTAAAAAAGAGGAGGAAAAAAGTAGTAATTATATAATTCCTAATGAAACAATTTTAAATGTAATTCCTACTTACACAATATATAGTGAACTAAATCAAATGATAAATACAAATAAAAAAATAGAAAATGTAGAAATACAGAATATATCATCAGAAAAAATTTATTGTAAGTATTTACGAGAATATAACATAAATGGTAAATCATAT
>CANQEA010000116.1 GCA_947594095.1 uncultured Clostridia bacterium
GTTCCTCCCAAATTTCAAATTTGGGCTAACATTCCTGTTAATAAGGAACACACCAAAAAAACCTCCTTCCTAAAAAAACGATCTTTATTTAATTATTCATATGTAAAAATAGGGCGTAACGTCCTGTAAAACTCTAAAAGAATCATCTTAAGTATTTTTTAATACATCTTATGCATTATGTTCTACTTAAAACAGGTACGTTAGCCCCGTTAGGATTATAAAACTTTTTAGGTGCAAAATTTGTCGAATTTTAGTGCTGTTTTTCCGAATAATTCAGAAATTTCAAAAGTTGTAATTGTTGTGATAGCTTCTACTACTATGTTTTCAAAAAATAACATACTTTGATTAGGCACGAAAAATTTAAGTATGAAGGTATAGGATGTTTTTTAAAAAGAATGTAAAATATACCTATACAAATACATTACTAGAAAGGAGTGTAAAGATGGCATTAGATAAAGTAATGATTGGTGCAAGAATACGCAAAATTAGAGAAGATATTTTTGAAGAATCAAGAAATAAGTTTGGAAAAAGATGTAATTTGACAGAAAGGTATATAGGTCAAGTTGAAAGAGGAGATTTTCTAATTAGTTTATCATCGTTAGATATGATTGCATCTGCAACTGATATGGACGTGGATTATATATTATATGGAAAAGGCGAAAATGAAAAATTACAAGTATCGAAAAATCTTCATAACATTATTAAAAATGGGGATAAAGACGAATTAAAGATGTACTATAAATGTATTTGTACTATAAAAAGCTATATTAGTGAAAAAAGAAAAAATTAGAAGATAGTAATTGAATATTGCTATCTTTTATGTTATAGTATAACAAGAATATCAATTATAGAAGGAGCAAAAAAATGAACTTTAAAAAAGATTTTTCAACAGAAAAACAAAATTTATTAACTCAACTAAATGTTGCGGTAGAAGATAAAGACTATTCTTCAGATGAAATAAAAAATACTTTAAATGAACTTTGTTCACATGTTATGAGCCAGAGTTCAAAAAATGGTGATTTATCAAAAGAAATGATTAAGTATAATGAGTTAATGAATGATTTAATTAAAAATGAAAAATAAGAACTCTGATATTTATTTATCAGAGCTTTTATTTATAATTTCTTTAATTAGAAAGTCGTGCTTAGGCGAACGGGATTCCATGAAATTAAGTCATAACCAGTAAGCCCACCATAATAGAAGTCAACGGCAAAGGCCCCGGTGGCCGCATACGGAGTAGAAGACCAGTAACGATACTTAAGACCGAACCCCCCAAAGTCTCCCGACTTGCCAAAAGCGACCTTAACTTTAGTTACGCACATATCAGCGAATGCTGACCATTCTGTTGATGATGGAACAAACCAATCCTTGTTTTTTCTGTGCAAGTTCCCTTGTAGTATTTTCCATATGTCATTGTCACCCAATTGTCCATATGTATTCTGGAAATTAGAATTATCATTTATTCCTAACCAGTAATCTGTATTTTCTTTTCCACTATCTTCTTTGAAATTAGTTGGATCTTCTTCTACTTTATCAAGTGGTAACCCTCCTCCTTCCACCCAATAAGCTGAGTCATACCATTCATAAGAATTATCATCAAAATCTTCTAAATCCATAACATAAAATCGATCCATACCTTCATTGTTACCTTCTGCTAATTTTACCATTGGTGCTGTGTAGTTTCCAAAGTCACTAGATTTAAATTCTCCTTCTAGTGTGTATTGTTTTAATTTATCTGTTACTTGGCTATATTCATACTTCCAACCCTTACCCAAATCTCGAACTCCTCCAGAACCTACTGCCAAATCTGCATATATTATTCCTTCTGCTCCATTTTTTGGGTTTCCGTCTAAGTCTGCATAATAGCCTACATAACTTGTGTCTTCTGGTTTAATTTCTGGTACTGTTGGATCATCTCCTTGTTCTCCTCCACCATCTGCTATTTCTCCTTCTTTTGTTATGTTTCCTTCACTATCTATTGTAAATGTATATCCATCTACAATAGCGGTTACTGGAAATCCATTTGTATTACCTAATGTCGCTTTTCCTCCTGTATGAGCTTCTATGTTTGATTTTAATGTGTCTGCATCTAAACTTCCACTTTTATCGTAACTGGCAAACACTTCTGTTTCCACCTTATCGTATGCTCCTGCTTCTGCATTTTTATCTACTGCCTCATTTGCTTTTGTTAATAATCCATTATCTCCAAATAGTGTGTTAATACTTACACCTGCTAGGATTAGGATAACTATTATTGTTGTTACTAACGCAATTAATGTAATACCTTTATTTTGCTTAATTCTTTTGTTTTTCATATCTTTTTCCACCTTTCGTTTTATCGTTTAATATCTTATTTAACGATAAAACAAAGACACTTATAATTACTGAAAGATCAATAATTACAAGTGTTTTGGGGTTTTAAAAAAGATATAAGAAATTTTTTTATTTTTTACTTGCTTTTTCTGTTATATTCAATTATAATAGTTATATGAAAATTCGTTAAATAAGATACTTTAGGAAAATTAAAATTTTCTTAAGGTATTTTTATGTATAAATAAAGCAGATACAAATCATGTACCTGCTTAGATTTAGTAATTATAAATACATGAAAAACCGTACTTCACTTATGCTCTAACTTCTTCATTCGTTCCATTGTAGGGTACGAACAATTTAATATATAATTTTTTCCTTATTCATAACTTTTTTCTTTCTCCTACTTCTAAAAGTATAACAAAAAAGCAAATGATTGTAATAACCATTTGCTAAAAAATTTTTTTAAATTAAAAAGTCGTGCTTAGGCGAACAGACCCTTCGGAATTGACGGCGCGGTACTCAATCTTACCGGCTATTTAAGTAAACGCCCCACGCGATGGCAGAGTCGTCCAACGAAGACGACCAGTAGCAATCTTTAAGCCCGAATTTTCCATAATTTTCAGTTGACATTTTAATACCTTCTGTGTTGTAACACATATACCCAAATGCTGACCATTCTGCTTTTGATGGAACAAACCACGTCTTATCTTTAGTAGTTAATTTGCCTTCAATTACTTTCCACACATCATTCCCTTCAATCCCGCCATAACGACTCGCCCCGGATGTCATCCAATATGTCGTCTTTTCTTTTCCTTTTCCAAAATCGTTTACACTACCTCCAACCGATTCATTATTTTTGTTTAATTTACCATATCCATTTTTATACCATGTATGAGTATTTTCATCTACATCGTCTAGTGCCATTACATAAAATCTATCTGCACCTGTATTACTACTATCTGCAACTTTTATCATTTCTTTTTCATATTCTCCAAATCCTTCTCCATCTTTTTCTTCTAATACGTATTTATTTAATCCATTTGTTATTTTACTATATTGAAATTTAGTATTAACTTTATTATTCCATGATTGATCACCTTCAGAACCAACCGCTAAATCTGCATATATTATTCCGTCTGCATTTCCATCTCCATCTAAGTCTGCATAATAGCCTATATAACTTTTGTCTTCTGATATAGCTTCTGCTACTGTTGGATCATCCCCCTGTTCTTCTCCACTTGTACCTGTTACTTCCGTTGCTGTTAAATTTAATAATGTTTTAAAATCTGTTTCTGTTTTATAATACCTTAATAGCCAATCTTCATTTTCTGTACTTTTCTCTGCTAATTCTGCAATTGTTTTTATATCACTTTCATGTGCTGAAGCTATTTTTGTTATATTTCCTTCAGTTGAATCTTCTTTTTCTATTACATATACATCTCCTGTAGTTTTATCTTTTCCTTTTCCTAATGCTGGATTACCTACTTTATCAGGTTGTACTACATAATAATCTTGATCATCAACTTTTTGTATAAAACTTTCGTTTTTACTTTCAAGATATTCTATTAGCGTCACAGTTGTATTTCCAGACCTTTTTTCAATTTCATAATTGTGCATTTCCAACTGAATTTCGTCTTTTACTTGTGCATGAGAGTTTGCTTCTCTTGCTTCTTCTGCCTTTGTTAGCATTCCATTATCTCCAAATAGTGTGTTAATACTTACACCTGCTAGGATTAGGATAACTATTATTGTTATTACTAACGCAATTAATGTAATACCTTTATTTTGCTTTAATCCTTTGTTTTTCATACATTTTTCCACCTTTCGTTTTTTCGCTTAATAAATTATTTAACGATAAGATTAAAATACTTGTAATTATTGAAAACCAATAATCTCAAGTATTTTTTATTTTTAAAAAGATATGAAAAAAATTTAAGTTTTTTACTTGCTTTTTTTGATATATTCAATTATAATGGTTATATAAATATTCGTTAAATAATTTATTTTGAGAAAAGTGGTTTCTCAAATTTTTTTTGTTACAATTTATTTGCCAAAGAAATTAAATCTTCCTGCGTAGTTGAAAGGTACATTTTAGTAGTATTAAGGCTACTATGCCCTGCTTGGTTTGCAACTTGATCTATACTATA
>CANQEA010000117.1 GCA_947594095.1 uncultured Clostridia bacterium
TTTTATGGAAAAATAAGCAATATGTATGGCAAAATTAGTATGACAGCACCAGTATTTGATGAAGAAGATAAAAATTTTAATACTGGAAAGATTATACCAATATATCCTTTAACTTATGGAATATCACAAAATATACTTAGAAAAATTATAGAAAATGGTTTAAAAGAGTTAGGAGGAAAGCTAGAAGAAACTCTTCCAGATTATATTGTAGAAAGGAAAGATTTATTAGGAATTAATGAAGCAACGATGTCTATTCATTTTCCAAAAGATTTTACTCAATTTAATAAAGCAAGAGAAAGGCTTGTATTTGAAGAGTTATTATCTACACAACTTGCTTTGTTAGAGTTAAAAAATAGATATCAAAATGAGGAAAAAGGAATTGCTTTTTCAAAAGATGTAAAAATAGAAGAATTCACTAAAAGATTACCATTTGAATTAACAAATGCTCAAAAAAAAGTAATAAAAGAAATAGAAGAAAACATGGAACAAGAAAAAGAAATGAACAGATTGCTTCAAGGAGATGTTGGTTCTGGTAAAACTGTAGTTGCTATGTGTGGAGCATACAAAGCAGTAAAAAGTGGATATCAAGTAGCTATAATGGCACCAACTGCAATACTTGCAACTCAGCACAAAGAAAATTTTAAAAACATGTTTGATGAACTTGGAATACGCTGTGAACTTTTAATATCAGGTATAACGAAAAAAAATAAAACTGAACTTTTAGAAAGATTACAAAATGGTGAAATTGATATTTTAATTGGAACACATGCACTTTTAGAAGATAATGTTACATTTAAAAATTTAGGATTAGTAGTTACAGATGAACAACATAGATTTGGTGTAAAGCAAAGAACAAAAATAGTAGAAAAAGGTCAAAATCCAGATGTTATTGTTATGACTGCAACACCAATTCCAAGGACACTTGCTTTAATTCTGTATGGTGATTTGGATATATCTATTATTGATGAATTACCACCAAATAGAAAAAAGATAGAAACATATGCAGTAACCAAGAGTCTAACAGATAGAGTAAACAATTTTGTTAGAAAGCAGTTGATGGAGGGAAGACAGGCATATGTAGTTTGCCCTTTAGTAGAGGAAAATGAAGAATCAGACTTAAAATCAGTAGAAAACTTATATGAAACATATAGTAAAGAAGTTTTTCCAGATTATAAGGTAGAATATATTCATGGAAAAATGAAACAAAAAGATAAAGATGACATTATGGAAAGATTTAAACAAAAGAAAATTGATTTACTTATTTCTACGACAGTTATTGAAGTTGGAGTTGATGTTTCAAATAGTAATATAATGGTTATTGAAAATGCTGAAAGATTTGGCTTAGCACAACTTCATCAGTTAAGGGGAAGAGTAGGAAGAGGAGAATATCAATCTTATTGTATTTTGAAATACGAAGGTAAAAGCGAAGTAGTTAGAAAACGTATGAAAGTTATGTGCGATACAAATGATGGATTTATTATATCTGAAAAGGACTTAGAGTTAAGAGGATCAGGAGACTTCTTTGGAACTATGCAACATGGAATTCCAGAATTTAAAATAGCTAATTTATTTGAGGATATGAAAATATTAAAAGAGGTACAAAAAGAAGCTGAGGATATAATAAAAAAAGATCCAAAACTAGAAGCAAAAGAAAATGTCAAATTAAAACAAATGATAGAAGAAAAATTCGTAAAAAGAATTGAAATATGATAAAAAACTGAACAAAGAAAGGTTTGATAAAAAATGCTTCAGATTATATTAAAATTAATTGGTATTTTATTAGTAATAGCTGGAATCATTTGTATATATGATGCACGTATTATAACAAAAAGATTTTTTGGATTTGGAGATCAAAATGAAGCATCAAGTGGACTAAAAATTCTTGGATTTATAATAGCATTTATTGGTGGAATAATAATATATTTAACAAGATAGTGACAAAATAAAAACCTCCCGGATTTGCCGGGAGATTTTTTGCTACATTTGTTCATTTCCAGGAATGAAATAATCAACAACTCCATAAATTAAAGCACCAATAATTGCTGCCATCCAAGATATGCTATAACCAGCTACAAAGAACTGTGTAACATAAAGGATAATAGCTGCTAGTGCAAAACCTACAAAACCTTTACCAAATGGACTAGCATGTAATCCAGTAAATTTGATAACTAGATAATCTATAACAGCCAAAACAACTGCTGCAATAATTAAAGTCCAGAAATTATTGATAGTAAATCCTGGTGTAAAAAATGCAGTAATAGCTAGAACTACAGCAGATGCAATTAATCTACCAACTATTTGCCAAACTGTAGATGTACCGCTTTTTTGATTTGCATTACTTTGAGTTTCTGCCATAAGACCTCAGACCTCCTTAGTTTTAAAATTCTTCATGTATTTTTTTTCAAGGTTCTAAAATTATTATTAACTAAAAAAATTTTTTTATTCAAAAAATAATGCATAAAAAAGTTAATTTTTGTAAAAAATAAAAATATTAATTTTTATAATAAAGGAATGAAAATAAATGTTAATAACTTTTTTTAGAGCAGTTATTTTATATATTCTTGTTTTATTTGTAATGAGATTAATGGGGAAAAGGGAAATAGGTCAATTGCAACCATTTGAACTTGCAATATCAATTATGATTGCAGACTTAGCATCAATTCCTATGACTGATGTTGGAATACCAATTAGTAATGGAATCATACCAATTTTGGGTTTATTGCTAATGCATTTACTTATTTCATTATTAAATATGAAAAGCATGAAATCAAGAGAAATTTTGTGTGGAAAACCTAGTATATTAGTATATAGAGGAAAAATAAATGAAAAGGCATTAAAAAAGGAAAGATTTACTATTAATGAACTACAAGAAAGATTAAGAGGAAAAGATGTAGTAAATCTAGGAGATGTAGAATATGCAATTTTAGAAACAAGTGGAGAAGTAACAGTTATTCAAAAACCTGAAAAAAGAAATACTATTCCAGAAGATTTTGGGATAACGCCAGATTATGAAGGGATTCCTTATGATTTGGTAATTGATGGAAAAATAATGTATAAAAATCTAGAAGCACTTGGCAAAAATTATACATGGCTAAAAAAAGAAGTAGGAAAGTTTAAAATGAATCCAGAAGAAGCATTAGTTGTAACACTTGATGGAAAAGGTCAAATGTTTTGTCAAAAAAAGGACGAGAAAGGAGCATAACTCATGTGGAAAGAGGTTATTATTTGTTTAATAATTGTTGCACTAATAGTAATTGGAAACAATACAACACAGAGTTTTTCGAGTGATACAATAATGGAGATTACAAGTAAATTAAATGAATTAAAAGAGGTACTTGAACAAGATGAAACTCAAACAAATAATGAACAGGCAAAAATAAAATTAGATGAAATATATGAATTATGGAAAGAAAAATATAAAACTTTAGCATATTATATAGAACATAATGAGCTAGAAAAAATAGAAACAAATTTAACAGGAATAAAAAGTTATATAGAAAGCAATGAAATACCTGATGCCATAGAAGAGCTAGATACTGCGAGTTTTATTTTGAGCCATATAGAAGAAAAATATGCGTTTAACTTACAAAACATTTTTTAAAATTTGACAAATATTAGAAAATATGTTAAAATTAAAGACATAATTTAAGAGTTTACCTAGAATGGATAATATTCGAGCGGTAAAGGGTAACAAAAATAAAAATGTTACTTACACTTATAAAGTGAGATTATAAAGTCTTGCAAAGGAGTCTTAAAGATTCTTTTAGCAAGGCTTTTTTGATTAAAGGAGATGATCTAAAATGAAATATTTTAAAAAATTATTAGGAGATAGAATATATTTATCTCCAAGAAATCCAGAAGATGTAGAAAAATTCACAGAATGGTTAAATGATTTTGAAGTTACAGATTATACTAGAAGAAGTGGGCAGATTATGTCGTTAGAAGGAGAAAGGAAATACTTTCAAGAAAATGCTAACGCAGAAGCGACATTTGCAATTGTAACTTTAAATGATGATAAATTAATTGGAACTGTTGGATTGGAAGAAATTGACCATATGAATAGAATAGCGACATTAGGCATTTTTATTGGAGATAAAGAGTATAGAAATAATGGATATGGAACAGAAGCTATAAGGCTATTATTAGATTATGGATTTAATTACATGAACTTACATACTATTAAGCTTGAAGTGATGAGTTTCAATGAAAGAGCTTTTAATTGTTATAAAAAGTGTGGATTTAAAGAAACAGGAAAAATTCGTGAAAATACCTTTATTAATGGTAAATATTATGATACTATTACTATGGATATTTTGGAAAATGAATTTAATGAAAGTTATATAAGAAATAAAAATATTAAATAA
>CANQEA010000118.1 GCA_947594095.1 uncultured Clostridia bacterium
AATTTAAAATTATAATCTTTTTGTTTATATAGTTCAATATCTCTTTTTAATAAATCATAAGAAGTAATTACTAAATCGTATTTGTCAATTTCTTCTATTCTTCTTTTTCTTTCATTTAGAGAACCACTAATTATTAAAGTTTTTATTGGACTTGCAAATTTGTTTACTTCATTGTTCCAATTTAATGTTAAAGAACTTGGGCTAATTACTATACTTGCTTTTTTATTTTCTTTTACATTTTCAATATAATCTATTAAAATAGCTAAAATTTGAACTGTTTTTCCAAGTCCCATATCATCTGCTAAAATACCACCAAACTTATAATTATCTAATGTTTTTAGCCATTGATATCCTACTTTTTGATAATATCTTAAAGTGTTTTCCAAAGATTTTGGAACTTTTGCTTCTTCTAGTTTATCTTTATCTAAATCACTTACGATTTTCTTGTATTCTTGATTTTTTACAACTTCTGTCCCTTTTAACGACTTTAGTAATTGATTCAAGTACAATGTTCTACTTACTGGAAGTGTTATTTCTTCTTTCTTTAGATCTTTATATCTTACATCCATTCCTGTAAGCATTTTATCTAAAAAGTCAATATCATCGTTTTCTTCTAGATTCAAAAAACTTCCATCTTTTAACCTATGAAACTTTTTCTTTAAGCTATATTTTGTCATAATTTCTTCTAATTCTGTAATATCAAATTGTAAGTCTTTTAGGTCAATTTTTAATAAATTATTTTCAACTCTAATTCCTAATGACTTCATTTTTGGTTGTTTAATTTGTTTTGTTTTGAAGTTGTCTGTGACTAAGACATCAAATTTTTTCATATAGTAATTGATGTCTTCTGTTAAAAATTCATAAATATTTTCTTCTTGCGGTAATATAAATCTAGCATTTTTGCTGTCTAACATAAACCCTGTTTTTCTAAAAATATTAAATGCTTTTGTTTCTTCTATTCTATTTCTTGGAAAATCAATTTTTTTATTTTCTATTAAAGGGTTAAATTCATTTTCTCCATAACAAAATCTAATATCTGCCACTAGATAGTTGTGTTCTTCAAAATCTAAAAATGTTTTAATAATTAGTTCTTTGGGTTTATATTTTTCTATTTCTTCTTCATCAATTTTACTAATATCTATTGCATTTTTAACTTTTGGAAGTATAACTGAGAATAAAGATTCTAAGTCTTTTTCTCCTAGTTCTAATTCTGATAAATAATTTTCTCTAAATATTTTTATCATTTTAAATGTAGTTTTTTCAAACTCCTTAGAGCATTTGTATAATTTGTTATCATGTAAAATATAATTATTTTTTCTACCTTTCCATAAAATAATTTTAAAAATATCAATGTTTGGCTCTATTTTATATTCTTCTTTATCCTTTTTTAAATAAAACTTAATTTGTGGTTCTTCTTCTGTGAATAATAATCTTTCTTGCTTATAATCTCTTTGAAAATCTATTTCTTTTCCTTTTAATATTTCAAATAATTCGTCTAAACCAGTATTACTTACGGTTATACTGTTTTGATTTAAGGTTTGCCCAAAATATTTATAATTACTGTTTGCATTTGAGTTTGCATATTTAATAATTTCTGCATATTTTATAATAAATTGTAATATCTCTTGTGATTCTTCTTCAAACATCTCTTTTTTGTGCACAAATCCAAGTTTATCTCCATAACTAAACATATCTTCATTTAACATATGTGTATAAAATTCTGGTAAGTCCTTTATTTTATACATTTTTTTATTTCCTATTTTAAATTCAATTTTTATTGTATTTAAAAGTTTATCATAGATTATTTGTGGCTCTATTTTTATTGTTCCTGCATCTTTTAATCCTTTTTCTTCAATTTCTATATTTTCTATTTCTTCATTATAAAATATATTTACTATTTGAGAAAAATTTCTATGATTTGTATTCGTTTGTTCTATATTTTCCATATTTGTTAACACCGCTTTCTTAACTGCTTAATATATACCATTTTTATATATAAATTCATTTGTTGTATTTCTTGATTAAGTATTATATCATAAATTTATTCGAATAACAAGTCAAATACGAAAAAAGGCAACAAATGCAAATTTGTTACCTTCTTCTAAAATTAAACATTTAATATAATGTTTAATTTCCGCCCATAACCATGTTTTTCAATATTATCGAAAACTTCCTTTGAAAATGCTATAATCTTCTCATTTGAGTCAACTCCAACTAAAAAAGAATCGAGAATTGTCCATTGCTCTCCATCTAAATACTTTGGCACATGTATCGCATAAGTGTCTGTGTACTGAGCTACAGCTATCATAGCTGGCTTATTTTGGGAACCATAGCACTTTCCTTCGATAGAATAAGTGTATAACATTTCCTCTTTTTCAGCATTTAAGTATTTACATTTTTCACATTTTTCTTCTAATTCTTTTATTAGCTGATATTGTATTTCGATTATTTCTTTTCTATTGATATTCGTTACCGGCATTTTTCCTCCTTTCTACAGATGTCCCATGTTATTATATCTAAACTCCAAAAGGAGATATTTAATTAAGCCTAGAATATACTAGGATATATGTATTATAACATGCATTTACATAATTGGTCAAGTGACATTTTAATTAAGATTATAATTACTCTTCAACCTTCTTCTCATAATAGTTTGTAATGAGTTCATCGAGTTCTATGCTAAGCTGATATATAACTTCGTAGTCTTCGCCATCTTCTATGCTTTTATTTAATTTTTCTCTTAATTTACAAATTTCATCATTTAACATAGAAATCTCCCCTTTATCTTTTAATATTTTTCTCTATTTATAAAATATCACAATATATGCTTCAAGTCAAGTATTTATAACGGTTTTTGCCAACTTTCGTGTGACACTTATAGACAAAATTTGACATTTAAAAACATTAAAAAACAGCACATTTTTTTCTTACTTATAATATGCTGTTTTTCTACATTTTATTTAATTATTATTTTTTACAAAATTTTAGTTTTTTACAATAGATAATACCATTTTATCTTCTTTAAAAACATCTTTTAACACTTGCCCCAAATATTCTACATTTATTCCTTCCATTTCTTCTATATAGTCAAAACTATTTATACCTTTAAAGTAGTCTGCTAAAAACATTCTAGATATATCTTCTGGGTCATTATATTCTTTGATATATCCTCCATATATCATTTTTTTCATTCTTACGCAATCTTCTTTGTTTAGTCCATTTTCTTGGAAGTTTTTTATTTCTTGTTTAAACATTTCAAATACTTTTTCTGGATCATTTGCTTGACCAGTAATTAGAATATGTGCATAATTTTTTGAAAATTCATATTCTAAACTTGGTTGAGCATAAAGTACACCCTCTTGATATAATGATTTATATAAATCAGAACTTCTGCCGATTATAACATTTAACAATATTTCCATTGCAATATGTTTTTTTATGATTTCATTTTTATTTGCTACATCCTTTTCCTTCTTGTCTTTTATTCCTATGCAAAATAGTGGCATACTAACTTCTAGCTTTTGTTCAATTTTATCTTGTACAATATTTTCTGGTTCTTCTGGATAAATACGTTTTATTTCTCCACTTGCTTTTGTGTCAATTAGCCTTTTTTTGATTTCTTTTATCATATCTTCTGGATTAAAATCTCCACAAACAACTAATGCCATGTTAGATGGATTATAAAAAGTTTGATAACATTTGTATAATATGTCTTTATCAATATGGCTAATTGTTTCAATTGTACCTGTAATATCTAATTTAACTGGGTCATTATGATACATTGCAGCTAAAGTGTTTAAATATACTCTCCATTCTGGATAGTCATCATACATCATAATTTCTTGGCCTATTATGCCTTTTTCTTTTTCTACATTTTCGTCTGTAAAATATGGGTGTTGTACGTAATCCATTAATTCATCCATTGCTTCATAAAAATTGTCTGTGCATTCAAATAAATATGCAGTATGATCATTTGTAGTATACGCATTTGCATTTACTCCTAAAGCTGTTAATACATCTAAACTATTAGTTCCATTTTCTTGTTCAAATAGTTTATGTTCCAAAAAATGTGCAACTCCCATTGGTACTGTGGTTTCTTCAGTCTCTCCTGGCACGACAAATGTACTATCATTTGAACCATAATTTGTTCCCCAGATCATATATTTTTTTTTCATACCTGACTTTGGAATAATCATAACTGTTAAACCATTTTCTAGTTTATCCATATAGACTTTTTCTTTAACTTTTAAATTTTCTATAACTTGCATTTTTCACTTTCCTCTCTTTATTTAAT
>CANQEA010000119.1 GCA_947594095.1 uncultured Clostridia bacterium
GCTGATGCAAAATTTGCTATAATTAAAGTTACTATAATAAGTATTGAACTTGAAGTTAATATAGTATGTATTGACTTATTATATGAATCTATAAGTGACTCTTTTATTCCCTTATCTTTTCTACTTTCAAGATAATATGATGTATATAAAATGGCATAATCAATAGTTGCACCCATTAAAATACTTTGAACAATAAGTATTGCAATAAAATATACATTTTCTCCAACAATTGATAATATTCCCATTGTAAGATAAACTGCTGTCTGAATTGTTAATACTAATAAGGTAGGTATCATTGCTGATTTAAACGTAATTGCAACAACTATAAATATTGCTATCATTGTTATTATTGTAATTGTAGTTAATTCACCATCAAAGCTTTTACTTATTTCATAAGCCATAGGAGAATCTCCTATTATATAAAAGTCTTGTAATTCGTTTCCAATCAATTCTTTTGTATTTTTTACAAATTCAAATGTTTCTGGAGATTCTAAATCAAATGATGTATTTAATACTATTCTTGAATAATTGTCTCCGATTAACAATTGTTTAGCATCTTCTATTGTTGTTTTTGCTTCTATTATATCATTTCTCATATCATCTTCTATAAAATCTGTAAATCTATCATCTTGTAAAACATCTTGATTTAGGAAATTAACAAACTCTTCTACTGTCATCTGCCACTCATTATTATATTGTTTATCACTTCCATAATAAGTATAAAGAATTTCTACTGTATTTTTTTCTACATCATCACTCAAATTACTAAGAATAGCAAATATTTCATTTGAAGTATATTTAGTATTATTTATTGCTGCATCCATAATACCATTTACAGTTTTAAGTTTTGATATTTGACTTTCATCAAAATTGCTTGAATATTCTGCATTTGTAATTACATCATTTAATAAAAAGCTAATAAAGTCCTTTAATGAGATGGTAGGATTTGTATTTATATATTTAGAATTATACAATCCATAAAGTAGATTTGTATTCTCATTATTTATGCCTAGTAATGAAGATAGCTCATTGCTATTATATTTTTTATTTCCTATAACCCCATCTATTACTGATTGTAGTAAATTTAATTCTTTAATTGTACTATTAGAAATACTATTTGCAAGCATTGTATCATTTTTATGAGATAATACAAAATTTACAAATTGTTGTGGTGTTAAGCTTATATTATTTTTAGTTGTAACATATAAAGTGTAGATACTTTTTGTTTTTTCTTCGTCTATTCCAATAATTTGTGAAAGTTCATTATAGTTGTATTTCGTGTTATTGATACTACTTGTCATTACATTAGATATAAGACTTAATTGTTTTAATGTTGTTTCATCAATACTATTTTTTATTTCATTATTATTTAATATTAGTTTAACAAACTCATTTGGAGTAAGTGTCCAACCACTTGTATTTCCTGTAACAAAATCAATTAAATTGTATATTTGATACATTTGATTTATATCAATTTTTAATAACTCTGACATCTGAGAAGCTGTATATTTGGTTTTGTCATTCATTATATCTGGATTTGTTATTATATACTCTAAACTACTTGTGTCAACATTATCTAAATAATGAGTATTAGTTTTAATATTATTAACATTTCCTACAAATTCTGCAATTGTGTATTTACTATTATTTTCTATATTGCTATATTTTAAAAGTAAAATCTTATTGATCATTCCTTCGTCTATTCCAAATAAGTTAGATAATTCTTTTGCATTCATTTGTTTATTAATTATATTTACATTACTAAATGTTGCTAATAATTTTATATTCTGAACAGTAGTTTCATCAAAACTACTTGCGTAATTGCTGTCATTTAATACATTATTTAATACAAAATTTGAAAATTCTGAAATTGTAATCTTTGTATCAACATCATTTACAAGAATATAATATTTATACAATTCACTCATTGTGTTACTGTCAATTCCAAATAGCTCTGCCATTTGATTACTTGTCATTTTCTTTTGTATTGTCTGTTTATTTGTAAATTTTGATAATGTTTTTAATTTTGCTTTACTTTCAGAATCTACTTTATTTGCATATTTTTCGTTTGTTAAAACATCTTTATTCATAAAGTTAATAAATTCATTTAAGCTTATTTGTGTACTGTTATTTTTTGAAAGATAATAAATTAAAATATCGTCTATTTTACTTTTGTCTATTTCTAATATACTTGCTATTTCGCCTGATGTTCTTTTTTGATTTATAGAAGCTTCTGTTACAAAGTTTTTAAGCCTTGAGATATCATATTTAGTTTTATCGTCAATCTTTTCATTTGTTTTTTCATTTGTATATGCTGTTTCTTCAATAAATGTAATAAAATCATTAAATGTCATTGAAGGGCTTATATCTTTATTATAATAATCATAATATAATATTTTTAATAAATAATCTTCTACATTAACATCTGAACCCAAATCATTTAGCTTATCATTTAATTTGTCATATGTTAACTTTTCATTTATTGTATTTCCATAAGCTAACACTTCATCTACTTTTTCTTCATCTTCTAATTGTGCTAAATATTTTTGTATCTTCTCTTCGTCTTCATTTTTGTATATAATAGCTATTTGATTATTCTCATTAAATACCTTATTTATTTCATCTGTTTGAGATTCTGTGTAATCTATCTTTAAGCCACCTTTCACTATAAAGCTTGTGATAAATACTATAAGGAATAATGGTATTGCAATATATCTTATTTTGTAGCTATATTTACCTAGTTTATCTAATTTTAATTTAGGGCTTCTCTTTTTAGTTTTTACTATCCATTTATCAAATATCAATATTAATGATGGAAGTACAAAGAAAATACAAATTAAGCTAAACAATACACCTTTTGCTAATACAAAACCTAAGTCTTTTCCAATTTTAAAGCTCATAAATACTAATGCTAATAACCCAACTATTGTTGTAACAGAGCTACTTGATATAGCTTGAAATGCCTTATATAATGCATTTTTCATTGCTTTAACTTTATCTTTTTCAGTTTTCTTTTCTTGGTCATATCTATTCATCAGCATTATAGAATAATCCATTGATAATGCCATTTGTAATATTGCTGCAATAGAGTCTGTAATATGTGATACATTTTGGAACATTATATTTGTTCCTTTATTTAGAACTACTGCCATTAATATAGATATTAAAAACAAAAATGGTTCTACATAAGATTCACACATTATAAGTAGAATAACTAAAGCACTTGCAACTGCAAGAACAATAATCCAAATCGGTAAAACTTCTTTATTACTATCAGATACATCTCCACTTGTATAAATTGTATATTCTTTGTATTTATCTGTTATTTGATTATAAACATCTGTTGCATTTGTAGAATCTGATTTATCGTCAACAGTAACTACATATAAAGTATAGTTATCTTTATTGTATTTTTCTGTGTTATCATAATCTACACTGTCTACTCCTTCTATGGCTTCCAAATTTTCTTTTATATCTACTTTTTCTTCATCTGCTAAATTTTCAAACATTACATTCAAGGTACTTGTTTCTGTTCCAGCAAATTCTTCCTCCATAATGTCCATACCAATTCTTGTTTCTGATGTATCTGGTAGATATTTTGCTATATCATGATTAATTTTTACTTTAGTTGATACTATACCAGATACGATTGTTAGTATGATGAATAAAAAAAGAATTAAATGTCTTTTGTTTATTATGAAATCTGTAATTTTCCTCAAAGTTAATCCTTCCTTTCTTTTTCAGTCCGTATTATATTATACTCTCAATATTATTGTATTGGAAGTATAAAATTTATAAAATTGTCTAAATTTGGACATTTTTTATAAAATTGTCTTTTTTTCTTGATAAAACTATGTTATAATATTTTATATAATATTATTTTAAAGAAAGGATTAAATTATGAAAGTACAATGTCTAAATTCTTCTTCTATTAAAACTAGAAATTTAATCAAAAAAACTTTTGCTGAATTAATTAATGAAAAAAAACAATTAGAAAAGATAACTGTTACAGAATTAGTCAAAAGAGCTGAACTTACTAGAAGCACTTTTTATACTCATTATGATAATATAGATGAAGTAGCTCATGACTATCAATTACAGACAATTGAACTTTTATGTAGTGAAGATTTAAAACTACATTCAAAACAAGATATTATAGATTATTTTGATAATATTATACAATGTTTAAAAGATAATGAAGAAACATATAAATTATTATTATCTGCTGATGAATCTCTTTTGTTT
>CANQEA010000120.1 GCA_947594095.1 uncultured Clostridia bacterium
AAAAGAAATATATTTTCATGTTCGTTTGTGGCTTAAGCAAACGAAGTGAAGCGGAAAGGAATGTATAGAAATATGAATAAAGAAATAATAAAATCAGAAATTAATGTGAATAATAATAAAATTAATGTAATAAGAATAGGAAATAAAGAATATATTTCTCTTACAGATTTGGCTAGATATGCTAATCCTGAGGAACCAAAAATTCCAATTCAAACTTGGATGAGAAATAGAGATGTTATTGCCTATTTAGGATTGTGGGAAAGATTAAACAATGAAAATTTCAAAGGTGTCGAATTTACAACCTTTGAATCTTCCGCTGGTAAAAATAGTTTTTATATGTCGCCTCAAAAATGGATTAAAGAAACCAACGCAATAGGAATAATATCTAAATCAGGTAATAATGGAGGAACTTATGCTTGCAGTGATATAGCTTTAGAATTTGCAAGTTGGCTATCTCCAGAATTTAAATTGTATGTTATCCAAGAATTTGAAAGATTAAAAAAGAATGAAGCATATCAATATAAAGTTGATTGGACAGCTAGTAGAATGCTTGCTAAATCTAATTATCATATTCATACTGATTCAATTAAAGAAAATATTATTCCTAAATTAACTGAAAAACAAAAACAATATGTGTATGCTGAAGAAGCTGACGTTTTAAATGTTGCTTTATTTGGGATGACTGCAAAAGAATGGCGAGATAAAAATCCTAATATTGAAGGAAATATTCGAGATTATACGGATTTAAAACATTTACTTATTTTATGTAATTTAGAAAATACAAATGCTGAACTTATTAACGATGGTATTCCACAAAAAGAAAGATTGATAAAGCTTAATAATTCAGCTATTAGGCAAATGAAAATATTAGCAAATGATAAATCTATAAAAGAATTAGAAGATTTAAATAAAAAATTAATAAGTACTAAATAGCTATGACAATTTAGAAAACACACTTGCATGTTGGCAATCAATAATGCAAAAAAGGAGGGAATATAATTGGCATGTGCTACAATCCATTTAGCAATTACTAAAAAATATTTAGAACAACATTCATTTTTAAACTATAGAGAAGTAATTGCAGGAACATTATATCCAGATGCAACAAATAATAATGATGAATCACACTATACAGATGTAAATCGAGGCAGCGATAATGTAAGTCATGTACGAGGAAAAGTTAACTTATATTTATTTTTAAAAAATCATGAAATTTTAAATGACTTTGAGTTAGGATGGTTTTTACATTTAATCACAGATTATTTGTTTTTTGAAGAGTGCTTCTCTACTGATTATTTGCTACAAAATAGTTATGAACAATTTTGTAAAGATTTGTATTTTGCTTATGACCATTTAAATTTATATTTATCAGAAAATTATAATATTACTGAGAATGATTATATAGACTATCCAGACGAATATTATCCTGGATTGCCATATAAAGAGTGCATTTTACAAAAGGATGTGATTGATAAATTTATTAATCGTGTAAGTTCTATTAATTTAGAAGAGTACATTAAGAAAATAAAAGAAAATAAAAGTAATGTAAAGCCATAAAAGTTGTTGTACTCCTTCCTTCAGGGCACCAGTTTAAATTATAAAAAATCCTTGAAATATAGGATTTTTTCTTTTTGATATTTATGGACAAAACATCTCACTTTTATTTTGTGGATAAATTGAGGACAAAAATGTAGTTTTTATTCATTCATATTGTAAAATTATATTTGAAATGAATATGGCATATTAATAAAATTTAACTATATAAAAGAAAAACTTTAAAATTTAAAAAAATATGGTATAATACTTGGCAACAGGAGAAGAAATGAAAATAAATACCGACAAAATAAAATATATTAGTAAAATATCTAATTCATTATATGATGAACTCAAAATAGAATTTTTGTATCATTCTAATCATTTAGAAGGTAGTACTTTTACTAAAAAAGAATTAGATCGTTTATTATATGAAAGAAAAGTAGAGGGAAATCATTTAATAGATGATGTAATAGAAACCAAAAATTCTTTAGAGTTATTTGATCAAGTTATTGAAGAGTGTGATGAAACTTTAGATAAATTAATGTTATTTAGATGGCATCGTACTTTAAAAAAAGGTACAGTTGATGATGAGATTCATAATATAGGCCATTGGAAAAACTATGAAAATAAATTAAGAGGGGTTGATTTAAAATTAGCATACCCTAGAGAAGTTGATAGTTTAATGTTTAATTTATTAGCCAGTTGGAACGAACTTGCTTCTCCTACCCTAAAAGATATCGCTGATTTTCATTATCAATTTGAATTAATTCATCCTTTCCAAGATGGAAATGGTAGAATAGGAAGATTTATTATTTTAAAACAATGTCTTGAAAGTGATATCGATTTAATAGCTATTGACGATGAATTTGATGAAGAATATCGTAATGCTTTGTATATTGCGCAAAAAACTAAAAATAGTGATAAACTAACTGAAGTTTTTAGAAAATGTCAACAAAAATTAGATCAAAAATTTGTTTCATATAAAGATGTAATCGAACAAATAGACTTTGAATTAAATAGTACAAATAAAACTTTAAAAAGAAAGCAACCCTAATTTTAAAGCCTTGCTAAACAATTCTTGATATGTTAAAATTTTAAATAGAATAAAGCATATTGAGGAGTGGTTAGAGTGAATGATGCAATTTTTTCTCAAATTGATTTTGGTCCGTTAAAAGAATATATAGATGATGATAATGTTACAGAAATATCTTATAGTAATAATGGCCAAATTTTTTTGAATACTTTAGATAAAGGTATATATCGCATAGAAAGAGAAGATATTAATAATACTTTAATGGAAAAATTAGCATTGCAATGCTCAAGTGTTATGGGAAAAACCTTTAACATGGCCCATCCTTATTTGGATAGTGAATCATCTGAATTGCATTTGAGTTTTATTCATGATTCTATTTCTAGTAACGGTATTTGTTGTACTATTAAAAAAACTTCGAGCAAAATAAGACTTAATAAAGATAAATTAATTGAAGAAAATTATATAACAGAAGAATTATTAGATTTTTTATTTGCTTGTGTAAGTGGACACTGCAATATAATTGTAAGTGGTGAAAACGGGACGGGGAGAACTGAACTTGTTAAATATTTAGCTAGTCATACAAAAGATAGTGAAAAAATAATTACGATTGAAAATAGTTTAGAATTGCAACTTGATAAGATTTTTCCTCAAAGAAATATTATTGCCATCAAAAAAAATGATATGACTGATTATAAAGATATTTTAAACGCTTCATTAATGCAAAGACCTCGCTATATTATCTTATCAGAAATTACTAATAGTGATGAAGCTAGTTCATTAAGAGATATTGTATCAAAAGGCTATAATGTAATGTCTACAATACATGCTGATAGTGCTAAAAATGTGCCATTATTTATGAGTTATTTACTAGAATCAAGTGAAGATGTCAATCAATTCTTAAAAGTAATTCATAGATATATTCACCTTGCTATCCATCTTAAAGCCTCAACTAATGAAAATAAATATCAAAGAGAAATTGCTGAAGTATGTGAATTTTATGTTGATGATAATAATAACGTTGGCTATAATGTAATTTACAAAAAGGATGTAGATGGAACAGTTCATTTAAATAATCCAACTAAATATTTAAAAGAATATTTAAATGCTCAAGATATTATCGTAAAAAATGATTTATTTTTAAAAAAAGATAGTGAAGATAATAAAATTGATGTATTATAAATTTAGTTAAAATCATCTTAATGGTGATTTTTTTCTTTACAGCAAAAAAGAGTAAATTAATATAAAAATAGAAACTTTATGAAATTTGAAGATAAAAAAAATCATAAAGTTTTTTTTCGCGAAATTAAAGCATAACAAAAAAATCTTTTTACAAAAATTTTAAAAATATCACCAACACTAATTTTCAAAGAACAAATTTAGTAGTATAATTTAATCATCAAATCTTAATTGAAAGTTTAAATCTAAACTTTCTAGATTTGTGATTGTTGAAGAAATAAGCGTGTTGGTGATATTTTTGCTTATTTCTTTTTTTGTTACAAATCTTTTTACTTCTTTATAAGCAATAAAACCTAGTTCAAGTAATTGCCTAATTGTATGGGCAATTTGTATAAATAGGTAATGAATTTTTAAAGCATTTTCAAATCTGCTGCATAAATGACTTATTTTGTAAGTTCCATT
>CANQEA010000121.1 GCA_947594095.1 uncultured Clostridia bacterium
CCTGTAAGAATAATTAATGCTGGTACTGCAAATATAATTGTTATAATAACTGTATCTTGTGTTTCTGTAGGTGTATAAGTTACTGTTCCTGTGCTTTTTCTTCCTGTAATATCTTCTTCTCTATCTACTAAATAAGCAATTGAGTTTAAAACAACATCTTTATTATTTACTTCTGATATTAAAGGAGATTGTGAGCTTTGTGATAAAGTATAATCAGATATAAAAGCATTTTCTCCGATTATAACTAATTTAGATTTTTTCTCTCCGTCTTCTCCTTTGTTAAATGTTTTTTCTAACTCAGCTCCAATAGTAAATCCCCCTGCCTCATCTTGTTCTTGTTTTGAGGTTGATTGTATTGTATAATCTGTTCTAAAAAATGTGGTATCACTTGTTGTTATTAAATCTGTTTTTTCTACATTTAATTCTGATAATTTTTCTTCGTCAATGTTTAATTTAGTTGCATTAACTAATAATGCTCCATCTGTATTGTAAAGAGTTTTTGTAATTGTAGAATATTCAATTGTTGGGAATATAATGTTTGGTGCACCTGCTACCATTTTGTCTGTATCTGTTTCTACTATTCTTCCTACTTCAAATGGTTTTACTCCATACATTTCTAATATGCTATTTATATTAGGAAATTCTTGCTTTTCTGTTATACTTGCATTTAACCACAATATGTTTCCACCTTTTTGTATGTATTCTTTTATGGCATTTGATGCAGTATCATCAAAGTCTTTATTTGGTGTAGTTATAACTAATGCTTTACAATCATCTGGTACTTTTCCTTCAGTTAAAATATTTAGGCTTTTTGTTTCGTTTACTTCATTTCCTAAGTACATATTTAAATAGTTCATATTTGCTGTTAGAGAAAAATCGCTATATCCTTGTAAAAAATACACTTTTGGTATTTCGTCAGATGTAACATTTAGTATAGAGCTTGTTAGTTTTTCTTCTGCAATACTTATTGTTTCGTATGTCTCAGTATCATAAGTTACTAAATCATTTGCAGTTAATACTTTTGATTTTTCACCACATTCGACGATAATTCCTTGTGATCCATCATCAATTCCATATTTTTCTGCTAAATCTGGTCTATTATTTATATCTACCGCTTCTGCTATTATTTTTTCATTTACATTTTTATATTGCTTAGCTAGTGTTAAATTGTCATCTTCGTCTGTTGAACCGATAAAATATATATGTACATCTTTATCAATATTTTTAACTTTTTCCTTACTTTCATCAGTTAACGTATATAATTTTTCTTGACTAAAGTCTAATGGTGTTAGCTCTAAATTGTGCATTACCATAGTTATAGCAATAAATATAGCAATTATAATTAATACTAATAGAAATGTTTTTGTTCCATCTATTAACCATTTTTTCTTTATAGTTTCTATAAATTTATTTGGCTTTTTCTCTTTTTCTATTTTTTCTTTCTTAATCTTTTCTTTTTTCACTGCTTACTCACCTTCCTATCTTACACTTTTTCTTCTTTGCATAAAAATAATTGTTAATAATAGACATGCTACTGTAAATGCAATATATGTTACAGTATCTGCTATATTAATTTGCCCTGTTGGGAAGTCTGAGAACATATTGATTAATGAAAAATTAGAAAATATACTATTAAATTGTGGTAAAAACCAAAGTAATATAAAAAATCCTATTGTAATTACTCCAGCAATTATTTGGTTTTCTGTAATACTTGATGCTAAAATACCAAATGAAATGTAACTCATAGCTAAAAGTAAAAAGCCAAGCAATGTGACTAATGCTGTTGTTATATGTGGCATACCAAAGAAGCTAAGAATTACAAAATACATAAGTGTACATAGTTCTGTAATTACTACAATTAAAGTTGCTGCTATAAATTTTCCTAAAACTACTTTTGTTATGCTAAGTGGAGATGTTAAAATAAGTTGCTCTGTTCCATTTTTTCTTTCTTCTGCAATTGTTCTCATTGTAAGTATTGGAGTTATAAATGTCAAAATTGTTGCACCTGAATAAAATATGTATTCAAAATTGGTCAAATGATAAATTCCAAATACATCTGTATAGAAAAATATACTAAACATTATTAAGAATAAACCAATAAATACATACCCTACTGGTGATAAAAAGTATGATTTAAATTCTTTTTTAATAACTGCAAGCATTATTTATCTCCTCCTTCTATTAATTGTATAAAGGCATCTTCTAGACTTGTGTCTGCTTTTTTCATTTCATAAATTGTAATATTTTCTTTTGCAAATTCCGCAAATAATGTTTTTCTTAAGTCTACATCTCCCTTTGCTGTAATTATATATTTAGTTGTTCCGTCTTCTAATGTTTCAATTTTATCAATTTTTTCTATTTCTGATATTTTTTCTTTAATGCTTTCAACTTTGTTTTCTAGGTCTTCTGCTGTTATATATAATGAATTATTGTGTGATACTTTGTTTTCTAGATTTTGTGGCGTATCTATTGCTACTATTTTACCTTTATTTATGATAATTACTTTATTACATATTTGGCTTACTTCTGATAATATATGTGAGCTTAAAATAACTGTATGTGTTTTTCCTAATTCTTTAATTAAATTTCTAATTTCTGTTATTTGCTTTGGATCTAGCCCAACTGTTGGTTCGTCTAAAATTAGTATTTTAGGTTCTCCTACTAAGCATCCTGCCATACTTACTCTTTGTTTATATCCTCTTGATAAATTTTTAATTAGCTTAGATTGTACATCTTCTAACCCAGTATTTTTTATTATTTCATTTACTTTTTCTTTTCTTACATCTTTTTTTACTTGTTTAATTTCTGCCATATATGTTACAAATTCTTTTACAGTAAGGTCAGTATAAAGTGGCACTCCTTCTGGCATATAACCTATTAATTTTTTTGCTTGTTTTGGTTTTTTTGACATAGAAAAACCATCTATTGTAATTTCCCCTTCTGTTGGCTCAATAAAACCAGTTAGCATATTCATAGTTGTACTCTTACCTGCACCGTTTGGGCCCAGCAAACCAACTATTTCACCTTCTTTTATGGAAAAACTTATATCATCTACAGCAAGTGTTTTTCCATATTTTTTTGTAATGTTCTTTACTTCTATCACAAAAAAGACCTCCTTGTTTTTGTCTTAAGCTATTTATTTTTGCCATATTTTTCTATTCGTAATATTATCACTTTAAGCCCTAAAAGTAAAGTAATTCACAAAAAATTCACAAATGTAATAACTTGGGTTTTAATTACATATTAATTTAAAGAGGTTTAGGGGTGATTATATGAATTTTATTTCTCCTTTTTTAATTAGTTTTTGCATTGTGTTTTTCTCTGAACTTGGAGATAAAACACAACTTTTGGTTATGTCTTATTCTACTAAACGTAAAACTAGTAATATTTTGCTTGGCGTTGCTATTGGTACTTTTTTAAGTCATGGCATTGGCATTTTATTTGGTAGTAAAATTGGTTCTTTAGATAATGCGTTTTTTAATTATTATTTGAAGATTTTTACATATATTTCATTTTTACTTTTTGGAATTTGGGGATTTATTCCTAAAAAACAAAAAGAAGAAAATACCTCTTCTTCTTTTTTAAATAAGCTTTCTAGTTTTAAATTAAATTATATTATTATAATTGCTATTTCTATTATTGTTGGAGAAATTGGAGATAAAACATTTCTTGCTTCTTTGGGTCTTAGCTTCCAATATCCAGATTATAAGTTTTCTTTAATTTTAGGCTCTGTTTGTGGAATGGTTGTAAGCAATATGATTGCTATTTGTTTTGGTAAATTATTAGGACGCAAATTAAAGCAAAATTATATTGAGGCTTTTTCTAATATTTTATTTATAATTTTTGGTATTTTAGGTTTAATTGCTTTTTATGTAAATTGATTTTTCGTTTTTTTTGCTGTTATATCTTGACATAGGCTTATTTTTATGCTATTATAGTTACTGTACCTAGAATGCATGGGTCAGTAGCTCAGTTGGATAGAGCACAGGCCTTCTAATACATAGGTCTATAGATTTTCAACTAATCTTAAATGCTTGAATATGTAGGGGATAGCAAATATTTAAGTATCTATGTAAAAATAACATTTCCCCAATTTTCCCCAAATTAAATGGGGAAAACACCCAACATGGGTCAGTAGCTCAGTTGGATAGAGCACAGGCCTTCTAAGCCTGGGGTCGGGGGTTCGAACCCCTCCTGGCTCAC
>CANQEA010000122.1 GCA_947594095.1 uncultured Clostridia bacterium
TGATTGAAGAAGCAGAAAAATATCAAAAGGAAAGAGATTTAATAATAGCTAATAATGAAGAATTACACAATGAAGTAAATAAAATTAAATCAGAATATAAACAAAAAGAATTTGATATAGAATGGAAATATAAAAGTAAAATAAAAAGTTTAGAAAAAGAAAATAGTAAACTTTACAGAATTATAGATAAGTTTCACGAAACCATTGGTAAATTTATTTGTTGGATTTGCAAAAAATTTGATATGGGTGCAGAAGATAATTTAATTAGAGATTTTGAAAAAGAAACAAGAACTTATTTAGATGCAGAGAAACAAATTAAATATGAAGATAAAGAAAAAGAATGGGATTTAGAAATATAATTATAAAATATTGTAATAAAAACTAATTTATGATAGTATTATGCTGAAAAGAGGTAAGAAAATGAGAATAGGAATAGATATAGATGGAGTTTTAACAGATATAGAACAATGGCAATTAGACTATGGAAGTATGGTTATATTTGAAAATTTTAATAAAGGAATTATAAATCCTAATGGATATGATATTAAAGAAATATTTGATGTGGAAGGAAAACTTGATGATGAGTTTTGGAAAAAATATCTATTTGAATATTCAATAAAAGAACCAGCTAGAAAATTTTCAAATGAAATAACAAGAAAATTACATGAAGATGGTAATGAAATATATATAATAACTGCTAGATTTCTAACAGATAGAAATGATGAATTAGGAAATAGAATGAGAAAAATTGTTTTAGAGTGGTTAAAAGAAAACAATATATTTTATGATAATATTATATTTAGTCCTGAAGATAAAATTAATATATGTATAGAAAATGATATTGATTTAATGATAGAAGATAAAGTAGAAAATATTAATATTATTTCACAAAAAATACCAGTTATTTGTTTTGATGCAAAATATAATCAACAATGTAAAGGAAAAAATATAATTCGTTGTTATAGTTGGTATGATATCTATGCAAAAATACAAGAACTAATAAGGGGAGAAAAATGAAAAGATTATTGCGTATTAGTCTAGATACATTGTTAACATCAACATTACCTATTATTATGTGGGTTTTATTAGGAATAATAGAAAATAAAAATATCACTAATGTATTTACACTAACATATCCAATTCAGTTTATTATAACTTTGATAATATCAATTTTTGGCTCTGGAGCTAATATCAATGCAACAAAAAGTAAAAGAAGTAATTTAGTAGATTCAAATATAATTTTAGGTACTTTAATTGGATTTATTATAACTTTTGTATTATGTTTAAAAGTAAATTTATATATAGAGTTTATGAGTATGGATGTAGAAACATATAAAACGTTTTGTATATATTCGTTTATATTAATGTATTTGCAATTAATATTGCAGTTAGTAACTCAAAAACTATATTATATGGATGAAAATAAAAAATCTAATAAACTAACAATGTTTTTTAATATAACCAATGTTATATTAATTTTATTCTTATCTTTTATTATTAGAAAACAAGAAATATCAGTTATAATAACATTATTGATAGATTCAATAATAATATTGGGTATATTAATAAATAATGTTAAATCTTTTAGATTTGAATTTGATATAATAAATAATATGAAATATGTTTCTAATGATATTCTAGATAGAATTGGAATGTTTATAATTTATTTTATTGGATTTAGAAATACATTTGAATATGGTGCAATATATTTAGTAGCGATAAATTTTGAAACATTAATAACTGATGCACAATGGGATATGAGTTATGCAATTATAACAAATGCAAAAATTGATTCTAGCAGAAACAAGCTAAAATACAAGGAAAGTGTAAAAAATGCATATAAATTAGTAACTTTATTGATATTGTCAACCATTGTTATGGGATTGTTATTATATTTTTATTATAATCCAGTAATGTGGTTATTACTAATATTTGTTGGAGTCCAAATTTTAGATATGATTTTAATTCCTACAGTATGGATAAAACAAGAATATTGTCAAGTTAATTTCTCACCAAAGATAACAACTATTAATCAGGGAATAGAAAAAATTATAAGAATAGTATCATCATTTTTACCTACACCTTTTTGCACATATATAGGACAATTAGGTAGCTTATTTTATCAATTTTTTATGTTTAATATATTTTATAAAGATAAATATTATATAGATAATGGAATATTAAAAATGAAAGAAAGTAATTCAAAAATAGACAATAAAAGTAAGCTTTGATTATAGCTTACTTTTATTGTCTATTTTTCCAATACAAATCACTTAATTTTTTTAATTCAACCTTAAATTCTCCTAATTTATCATCAGTGTAAGTATCTCTTAATTTTCTAGCCTTTTCAGACCATTCTTTAAATTGTTTCTCTTTAAATATTTTTGTATGATTATAATGTAATCCATGCATTCTTTTATATTCTCTAGTATATTCTTTTAAAATTAGACTATTTTTAATTTTCTCTTTTTGCTTATTTAAAGCTCCAATTTCTTTGCAAGTTTTTCCAGTATCTAAATACAAATTATTGCAATATTTTTGGTCATTCCTACCTTTTTGATTTGGATTATTGCTTGTAGTAGTTGGTATAAATAATCTTCCACAATTTTCACATTTATTGATAGTAAAATTGTTTTGAATTATTTTAAATAACTCAAATCTAATTTGTTCTTCTGTACTTTGTAACTCATAAACTTCTTGAACTTTAAGATTTTTTTCTTTCATTAGTTTAACAATATCTTCTATATCTAATCTTTTTTCTTTAAGTGATAATTCTTCAGTACATATATATTTTGTTTTAAATTTGGTATCTAAAAAAATACTATGAGCAGGATTAGTATTAACATAGTGAATATCAAAAACTCTTTTTGCTTCATATAGATAAAGTTTTTCTTCTGTACTTAAATTTCTTACAATAGAATTATTAGAATATTTATTAATTCGTTCTAATCTTTCTTTTAAATCAGCTTTTTTCTCCATAAAATTTTGAACAAGTAAATCTCTTATTGTTTCAAAAAATTTCATATATTCTTTATGTTTTTTACTTGATATTTTATCTATATCTTGAGTAAATTCATGCATGATAAGTTGTATAGTATATTCATTTTCTTCCAAGTTTTCAAACATTTCATTAGGAGAGTATTTAGGATTTTCAATAAAAACACCGATTTCAGATTTAAATAATAGGTCTGATCTAAAGACTTTTGTATTATATGTTTTTACAATTATATCTATTAAAACTTGTGTATAAAAATGAGTATATGGAGAAAATTCCAAACAGGCTCTAACTATTTGAAACATCTTAAAGAAACAATCTATTTTTTCATTCATAGTATTTGATTCTTTAGCTGTACATACAAGTTCTATTAACTCAGTATAAATTTTTTTCAATTTATCAAAGTCGGAGTATTCCATTATTGCAAATTCATATAATTTATTTCCAATATCATATTCAAAATCACGAGTTGCACCAAAATATTCTCCGATTA
This sequence comes from uncultured Clostridia bacterium, assembly GCA_947594095.1. Next base: position 3,489 of record CANQEA010000122.1, read on the forward strand.
TTTTTTATAATAATTTTGTTATTGTTAATTGCGAAATTAGTTACCATTTCAATATTTCCTCCATTTAGAAAAATAGAATATAGATATTTTAATTTTTAAGTTATCTATAGACTTGTTAAAATCTATTTACAATAGTATTTTAGCATCTTATAATCAATTTATCAAGATAGAAAATAAAAATTCAAGATAATTATTTTCTATTTATAGTACTATTTAAAATTGAATAGCAAGTTGCAAGTACAGATAATGAAACTTTCGTCTGGCTAGCGTGATGTAAAGGGGCGATTCTCTAAAAAGAGGAATGAGGGCAAATCTCATATGGGTATTTACCACTTGTAACTTTTAGTAATACAGACAAAGATTAAAGCAATATAATTTAAAGATGGAAAGGTAGGTGAATACTCTGAAAAAGGCAAAGGATAATAAAGATAAAAAAATAAAAGATAATTTACCATTTGCAGTATTTATTTGTCCAAAATCAAATGATGGTGATATTCAAGATTATAAACAGGTATTCACCGATATTATCTCTGATAGAATTAAACAAAAATACAAATAAAAAATAAGAACAAAATTTCGCAAAAAGTATTGAAAAGTAATTGGAAATATGATATAAAGAATACAAAAATAATTTAGACAAGATAGGAAGTGAAAAATATGGAAACAAACTTAGTATATTTTGATGAAACAGGTGATGATGGATTAATAAAAA
>CANQEA010000123.1 GCA_947594095.1 uncultured Clostridia bacterium
ATTACCTAAACTGATTTTGATTATTAAAAACCCTTGTAATTTCAACAAAAATGGAGCCTTTCGGCTCCTTCAGGGGGCGGTTAGTATTCATGCACTTCTAAGTTTATTTAAATACTTTTACCTTTATTTTATATCTTTTAAAATTGGTTATTTAACATAATTATTAAGTAAAATTTAAAATTTTGGTAGTTGAAAAGGTAGTTGAAACTTATTTTTAACTACCTTTTTTATCTAACTTTTTCTTCCCAAGGAAGTATTACATCTTTACCATATTGAATTCCTCTTGATTTTAATTTTCTTGTTATATTATTCATTATATCTGGAGTAGATTCATCTATCATTTTCTTTATATCAATTTCAGTATACGCATCATTTTCATAATAAAAACCAAATAATAAATAGTGCATTTGATAATAAAAATTTATTACAGCATTTGGTATTGACAATTCTATCAAAGTACTATAAGAAGATCCTTTTTTATCAATATATTTTTCCCATATATTTGCGTTATACCTTACCATCATTCCATAAGACATTATTAACAAGTAGCAATAAAAAGAAATATTAATATCTTTTAGACCTTCTTCATATTTTTCAGGAATATTCATATAATCCTTATAAAAAACATTATTTCTATCAAATAAACCCTCTTCAAAATATTGCTTGTTGAGCATTGTAGGACAACACATAATAAAACTGTCATTTGATAATATATTACCCATTAAAGAAAATTCTTGCAATATTTCTCCCGTTTCTTCATCCAATGAATTTCCAAATATAATATAATTGTTTTTTCCATCCTTAATATTTTTAGCTATTAGTGAAATGCTCTTTGATGAATTAAAATAAAAATTATCTATATCTGGAATATGTCTTATTATTTTATAAAGTTTAATTTCTTGTGGATCTAGATGATTATTATATAATTTAAGTAAAGAAATTACAGCACCTTTTTTATTTAATATTATTCTTGAAGATAGAGCATCTACTTTAGATAATTTATCTCCGTTTACTGAAAACCCATGGCTTTTAAACCCTTTTAATAATTCATCATCAAAACTCTTTAAATAGCATACACCCTTTAATAAATTATTCAAAGCATAAGAATACACTAATGGTGATGTACTAATATCAGAATTAATAGCAACTTTATAATATTCATTGGCTTGTCTGAAACATGCGGCGGCAACATCAGAATGTTGATTCAATCTTCTTCAGTTTTATCACTAAAAGTCTGTTCCAAATAATTATAACAAAAGTTATTTTGTTCAAATAATTTTAAATCATTAAAAACTGCTTGTAAAGGATTGTTAACTTTTTTATAATTATATCGCATTTTTTCACTCCTTAATTGTAAATGTTTATGACAAGATGACAATAGTAATAAGAGTGTCGCAAACAAATGTCATATTGTCATATAATATCAACTTACATTTTTCTTTTTCATTTATATCTTAGCTTTTATGCCATCATTAATAGTCATTTTATCTTTTAGTGTTACTATTCTAGCACCAGTTATTACATCATTTTTTAAGTCTTCATATTCTGGATGTTCTACCAATTGCTTTAAAAAATATACCATATCATAAATTGCTAATCTTTGATAAAGATTTGGAATATTAACTAACTCTGGATAATATTTTTGTAAATACGACATTATATTAGAATAATGCTTTATATCTGTATATTGTTCAGTTTCTTCCCTAGCAAACTTCCAAGGTTTTCTAATCATCCTATAAAGAATATCCAATTCAAAATCTCTAGGAGCATACATTGATCTTTCAAAATCAATTAATTTAATTTCTCCATCGTTGAAGAATATATTATCAAAGTGCAAATCATTATGAATTAAAACAAAGTTATCAGATTCTAAATATTTGTCAAATTTAGAATATGCGGAATCAAGAATCCTTTGTTCTTCTTCACTAAATAAATTAAGTTCTTTTGCTTCTTCATATAATAATATAAACTGATCTTTTATTTTTTTAGTCCAATCATACCCATTACTAATATTACTATGAATTTGTTTCATTGCAGTACATAGCTGTTTAATAATTTCTTATCTTTGTTCTTCTGAAAAGGTATGCCATACGTTATACAATGAAACACCTTTTACTTTTTCTAGGATTTCATAAAAGTATGGAATTTCTTTTTTATCAATACTTGAATAATATAACTTTGGAATTAATTTATTTTCTTTATTTGTATTATAAAAATCAATTTCTTTTTTAAATTTTTCTTCATTATTTTGATTTGTACAAATCTTTACGATAAAAGTATCATTTATATTATATATTGTGTTAGTAAAGCCAACATTAATTTTTTCTATGTTAGAATCAATTCCAAATAATGCGGAATTTTGTTGTATTATTTTATCTATTATTTCTTGCATAATCAATCACATCCTTATTCTTTATCTTTACAAACTCTGTTTTAAATTTTCGTTCTTCTTCCTTTTTCAACAAAATCTTTTTTATTTTTATATATAAAAGCCATACTTCTAATTTTTGATAACCCTTCATTGTACATTTCCTCTAGTTCTTTTGCAGTACCACCTAATATTTCTTCTATCGGATAATACTCGTCATTTAAATTAGCTTTTAATATTGCAATATCCTTATTAGGATGATTATAATAATCCAATACTTTTAATCCAAAATTTCTGCCAATTTCCTCATCACTTTGTTCAAGTAAATATACAAAATCTTTATCTCTATCTGTAATAGCTACATCACCAAAATCTATAATTCCTATAACTCGATTATTTCTAATGACTATATGATTACAACTTAAATCATTATGACATAATACTCTTGTATATTTAGTAATTCTTTCATCGTTCAATATCCTACTAAATAATTCATCTAAATATTCTATTGATTCATTTGGTATTTTATCATATATCATTGACTTTAATGTTTCGTAATCGCTTCTATAATCATCGATTACATCTAATTCTAAATCTTTAATTTTAGGTAATGGTAAAGAATGTAGTGTAATTAGAAAATTTGCTATATCTTTTGCTAATTGTTCTTGTTCTTCAATACTCATTAATGAATATATTTCTGGAGTTAATATTGTTCCTTTTATTTCCTTATATCCACATATACTTGCATCTTCATCATAGAAATCAATTTTAGGTATCTCTAATGGCAACTTACCTTCTAAAAATCTTAAAACTGATATTTCTTTTTTCATGTTTTCAGATGCTTCTTTATGCTTGGATTTTTTAAAAATATATTCATCATTAACTAGAAATGCAACACTATCCAAACCTTCGCCCAAACGCTTAATATTATTTACAGCTATAGTCTTAAAAGTATCTTCAATAATATGTTTTACAGAATTAATATCTATACTATTAGCAATCTTATCCATTAATTATCACCTTTTTCATAATCATATACATAAACTATTTCATCTTCATAATCATTTTTACCACCTAATTTTTCATAAACATGACAAGCTCTAGGATTACCCTTGTCAGTTATAACAAACATTTCAGAGCATCCCATTTCTTTTGAGTAATTTCTAATGAATTCCAATAATTTTGAACCATATCCCTTATCTTGATAATTAGGTAACATTCCTATTGAATGTAAATAAAACATATTTTTTCCGTCCGGTCTTAATAAAGTATAAGCATAAGCGAATCCAACAATGTTGTCTTCATCTTTTGCTATAAATCCAAAAGAATTAGTATTTTTAATAAAATTATTCAAATATTTTAAATTAAAAATCATATTATCATCTTTTAATACATCTTCCATTGATTTTAAATCTTTTTCTTCTAACAATTTGTACTCCATATTATCCTACTTTCTCTCACATTATTTATTTTTTATACATCATAAGGTAATTTGCTATAATCATATTTTTTAGCAACTTTATCTAATTCTTCAACAGTTTCTTTAATATCTTTTACAGCTTCATCTAAGGTATAGCTTGTTCCTCTATTATCTTTTATCAATTCTAGCTTATAAGCAATACGATCAAGCTTTCCCATTACATCTCCTGCAATAGCCCTTTTCTTAGCATCCCAATCTAAAATATCGTATTTAAATGCTCTTGCTTCTTTTATAATATTTTTTAAATCTTTAGAAGATTTATTTTTAAATTCATCATCAACTAC
>CANQEA010000124.1 GCA_947594095.1 uncultured Clostridia bacterium
AAAGCAAAACAATTACCAGATATTGCCAATTGCAAGTGCTATAGATAAAAATAATAAAATTTACTCTTTTTTACTGAAATATTGGTAAAACACTATGAAAAATTGGAAATTTGTGATATATTATTAGTAGTTTTAGAGATTTAGAAAAGAGGAATGTATGGAAAAAGTTGTGTTGATAACTGGAAGTAGTAAAGGTATAGGAAAAGCTACTGCGATAGAATTTGCAAAAATAGGTGGATATAAAGTAGTAATAAATTATTTAACAGATAAAGAAAGTGCAGAAAAACTATCAGATTATTTAAAACAAGAATATCAAACAGAAACATTAGTTGTAAAAGCTGACGTATCACAAGAAATACAAGTTAAAGATATGATAAAAGAAATTATAAATAAATTTGGAAGAATAGATGTGCTTGTAAATAATGCAGGAATAGCAATAGACAAAGAATTTGAAGATAGAACAGTAGAAGACTGGAAAAGAACCTTAGAAGTTAATACAATAGGAACATATTTAGTATCTAAATATGCAAGTGAAAATATGTTAGAAAATAAGAATGGAAAAATAATAAATGTATCCTCAACAAACGGTATAAACACATTTTACCCAACAAGTATAGATTATGATGCATCAAAATCAGCAGTTATAAATTTAACATATAATTTAGCAATACAATTTGCTCCGTATATTAATGTAAATGCAGTAGCACCAGGTTGGGTAAATACAGAAATGAATAAAGAGTTACCAAAAAATTTTATAGAAGAAGAAACACAAAAAATACATAAAAAGAGATTTGCAGAACCAGAAGAAATAGCCAAAGTAATAGCATTCTTAGCATCAGAAGATGCAGATTATATAAACGGAACCGTCATAAAAGTTGATGGAGGAATGTAAGAATAGGAGTAGGTATGAAAACTAGAACAATAGATTTATGGACAGAAAGAATAATAATATTATTATAGATGTTTACGGAAAAGCATTTAAGTTAAATGATTGGAGGCAAAAGAATATGAAAGATTTAATAAGCAAATTGAATCAAAATATTCAAATAAAATTTAAAGGTAAAGAATATATAGTCAAAACTAAAACATGGTATTCAATAGAAGAAGATGAAACAGCATTATATGTAAAATGTGAATTAAGTAATGATAAAGTTTTAGTTATAATTCCAGATGATGAATTGATATATGTTGGAAAGATAATTAAAAATATGAAATATGAAAAAATATCAGAAAACAAACTTAAATACAACAATATGATATTTAACAAGACAGGAGATGGACACCAATTTATTAAAAACATAGAATTTGGAGATAAAAATCAAGTAGAAGGTAAGTGTATATTTGAAGATTATGAAGCGGAAAGTAATATAATTAGTTTAGGAATATTACCAGATAAGGAAAATGAAAAAGCAGATGTTTATGCAGATATTTTAAGTATAGAAGATATTGAAATTTTATTATAAGAAAGTGTAGGTATTGTTATGGAAAATTATTTTATAATACATGGAAGTTTCGGAAGTCCATTTGGAAATTGGTTTAGTTGGTTACAAGATTTTATATCATCAGATGGAAAACAGGTATATGTACCACAATTTCCAATAGGAGTAAGTTATCAAAATTATGAAAATTGGAGTAAACTGCTCAAATATTATTTAGACTTAGGATTAATCAATGAAAAGACAACAATAATAGGTCATAGCATAGCACCAGTATTTATATCAAAATTTCTAACTGAAAATAAAGTAAAAGTTAAAAAATTAATATTTGTATGCGGATTTAATAATTATTTAGGAATAAATGAAGAATATGACAATGTTAATAAATCAATGTATTTTGATAACTTGGAAGATGTAAAACAATACGCAAATGATATAATATGTTTTTATTCAGATAATGACCCATATGTGAAATACGAAGTAGAAAAAGATTTTGCAGATATTGTTGCAACAGAGCAAGTCCTAGTTCAAAATGGCAGACATATCAATAGTGAAAGTGGATATCATACATTTGAAGATATTGTAAGTTATTTATAGTTAGTAAAAAAACCGTGTTTAATTCGAGGCGGTTAAAAATAAAGCCTTCTTTTGATAGAAGGCTTTTAAGCATCTTTATAAAAGATGAAACAAACTCCACACTATATAAGTGTGCAACAATTAAATGTAATAACATTATAATATAAATTATCTGTAGTATCAATAAAATTTTACAAATTTTGTTAAAAACATTGAACGTTATTAAAAAACATGATACAATACAAATGTTCGTAATAATTAAAAATTAAAGGAGAAAATATAATAAATGGAAATAGTATTTAGAATTTTACAGGAATATGATGGAATAATAGGTGCAGTATTAGGAGTAATTGCAACATTAATTACTACAGATTGGTTAAGTCAAAAAGGTAAGTTAAATCTTTATATAATGACTTGTGAAAATGAGTATAATACATATGGAGATGTTGGATGTTATAAAGGAGGAAAAGAAAAAACAGATTTTTATGGATATGAAAATCAGGTAAAACTGGAGATATATAATGGAAGCAATAATCCAAAAATAATGAGAAATATAAAAATTCGATATTATAAGAATAATATCGAAAAGTATGTAGTAATTCCTAAAGATGAAAGTTCTGCAAGAATCTCAGAAGCTAGGTGTATTATCAAAGATGAAATAGAAGTCATTAATTTTAGACCCAAAGAAGTAATGGAATTAAAAATTTCTAATTATATTCATGAGAAAGATTTAGAAAAAATAGAGATGTGTAATAGAATATATTTGACATATAATGATGAAAAAAATAGAAAACGAAAAATACTATTATCCAAAAAAATAATTACAAAGGATAATTACAGAAAGAAAGGTGATTAGATGAAGTTAGAAGAATATAAGTCAGGTGAATACATAAAAGCAAATGACTATAAAGCATTTATTCCTAGTAAAATAAATTATAACTGGGGATGGGATGACACCAAATTGGACAAGCTATTAGCAGAAGCAAATAGACAAATTGGAGAATTAAACGCATATTCATTATTAATACCAAATGTAGATCTTTATATTAAAATGCATGTAAAGATTGAAGCTAATAAATCTAGTAGAATTGAAGGAACAAGAACAACTGTAGAAGAAGATTTATTAGATGTAACAGATATTAATCCAGAGAAAAGAGATGACTGGGAAGAAGTTCAAAATTATGTGAAAGCTACAAATTATGGAGTAGAGAGAATAAGAGAAGGATTTCCAGTATGTACTAGATTAATAAGAGAAATCCATAAAATATTAATGAATGGAGTTCGTGGAGAACACAAAACACCAGGAGAATTTAGAACATCACAAAACTGGATTGGAGGCAGTATGCCAAGTAATGCAGTATATGTTCCACCACCACATACAGAAATTGCAGAATGTTTAACGGATTTTGAAAAATTTATAAATAATGAAGAGATTGATACACCAGATTTAATAAAAATTGCAATTTTACATTATCAATTTGAATCGATACATCCATTTTTAGATGGTAATGGGAGAATTGGAAGGCTACTTATTCCATTATACATTCAAAGTAAAGGAATGCTTGATAAGTCTTGCTTATACATTTCAGACTATATTGAAAGAAATAAAGATACATATTATGATGCACTTACAAGAGTTAGGACGCATAATGACATTATAGGATGGATTAAATTTTTCTTAGAAGCAGTTATTGAAACATCAAAGACAGCAAAGGAGAAATTTAGAAAAGTTGTTGAATTAACAATGGAAATGGACAAAGCCATAATAAATCTACCTGTTAAAGCAGAAAATGCAAAAAAAGTATTAGAAGTATTGTATGATGAACCGATTATTTCAAGAAAGAAAATAATTGAGAAAACAGGAATGAAATTTACAACTTTAGTTGGAGTAATAAATGCATTTCAAGAAAGACAAATCTTGATAGAGACAACTGGATATAGTAGAAATCAAGTTTTTGCATTTCAAAAATATATTGACTTATTTTTGAAATAAAAAATTTAAAAATAAAAATCTATATTACGAAAAAATGAAAAAATTCGTAATATAGATTTTTATATTACGAAAAAATCGAAAAATTCGTAATATGGATTTTTGTATTACGAAA
>CANQEA010000125.1 GCA_947594095.1 uncultured Clostridia bacterium
GATAGAAACAAAATTGATTTACAAATATTTAATAACGCAATAAATGGGTATATGAAAAGAAAAGATAAAAATTTAGTAAAATTAAGTAAATATGCGAAAATATTTAAGCAAGAAAATGTATTAAAAAAATATATGGAGGTTTTATCGTTATAAAAAATTCTATGAGCTTAAAATCAAAAATAAATAATATAGCAAGAAAAGGAAAAAATAAAATTTAAAGAAATATAATATATAGTAAATCCCCAGCCTACTATATATAGCAAACCGGGGAAGGAATTAAACATTTGGTTCATACAAAATTAACAAAGATTCTTTTGCCTACTCTTATTTTTCCAGGTATAGCCAGTATATCTTTGTCACAAATTTGCCCATCTTCAATGTACCTTACTGCTTTTCCAATAAACATCCTCCGCAATTCTGAATTACTCATAAGTTTTGCCCTACTCAATGCAGTATAACAAGTATCTCCATTTTCTAATTTAATTTCGATACAGTCTTCTGCATTTATAGTCTTTTTAGAAAATTTCCTTTCAAATTCAGCTCTTGCCTTCTCTCCTTGTGTAATATCTTTAGCCTGTAAAGATACAAAGAAAGAAGCTAATTGCTTTTTGGCTTCAAAAGGATTTTCTTTAATAAAGGCTTCTAGTTCGGTTTTCTCATGATTATTCATAAATGCAAAGCATTTGAAATATGGCATTATCAGTTCATCTTTAATAGACATAAATTTGCCAAACTTTTCGTTTGAATCCTCCAAAACTGCAATTGCATTTCCGTAAGATTTGCTCATTTTTCTACCATCTCCAGAAGTTCCTTCCAAGATAGGAGTCATAAGAGCAATTTCTTCAATCATTCCATTTCCTTTCATAACATTTCTGCACTGCTGGAAATTTAATAACTGGTCAATGCCTCCAATCTCAACATCACATTTCAAAGCAACAGAATCTAATCCCATAAGTACACTGTAGCATACTTCTGCTAAAGAAACGGCAGAACCACTCTCTATTCTCTTTCTAAAGTCATCTCTTTGCATAGCCTGTGAAATGTTAATCATTTGGAATGTTTCAAACAATCCATGAGGAGTAGTTTTGTCAATCCACTCAGAATTAAACTTGATATTAATTTTGTTAAGGTCAACAAACATACCAATTTGTTCTGTGTAGGTTTTCATGTTTTCCTCAATTTGTTTAGAAGTTAAAGCTTTACGCTCTGAACTTCTGCCAGAAGGATCTCCAATTTTGGCTGTAAAATCTCCGATAATGATAAAAATTTTATGACCTTTTTTTAAAAATGCATTTACCAACATCATCGGGACAACATGACCAATATGGATATTTGAAGCAGTTGGATCAATTCCAAACTTAATGATCATCTTGTTATTGGAATTGCATAATTCTATAAACCGATCCCAACCTAAAGATGATTCCAATTTGTTTTGAACTATTTCCAACCATTCTGTATTTGGCATTTCTTGCCAGTCTTCGAGTGCCTTTTCTAAAAATAGTTTGTCAAACCTCATATTTATTCTCCTTTCATATTCGCCTTATATTCATAATGGCTTTTTTTCACAGAGGTTATTGTGAACTGGTAATATTATACATCATTTTTAAGGTTATGTCAACTTAAAAAATAGAAACACTCTAGTTTGAGTGTTTCTATTAAATAAGTATTTAACTTATATGCTAGTCTTTATATAGTCATCAGGATTAATATAGAACCATCTTGTAAAACAACCACCTCCACATATATTCCACAGATTACACTTAGTACATTTGATACTTGGATATCTCTTGACTGTGTTTTTAAATTGTTGCACGATTTCACTATTTAAAAGTTCTTCAATAGCTTTTTCGTTTTTTAAATTCACTGGCTTATTTTCGAATGGATAACCTAAAAAGTGATTACATGGTATAATCTCTCCAGTAACATCGAATACAATGCCATTACCTTTTTGCACATGGCAACATGTAGAAATTCTTTTCTTTTCAATCATATCTTGTAAAACATCTTCTTTAATAAGACACAATGGAAATGAAGTTTCAATAGTATAATTAAAGCCACCTCTTTCTAATACTGAAAAAATATAGCATGAAAAATTTCCCATATCTCTTATATCCATTGTTTTACTTCCACATTCAGTACTCAAAGAAGGCTTTTCAAATTGAATAACTAAATTATCCAATTTTTCTTTAGATAATATCTCTACAAACTTATCAAATTTATTAGTATCTTTGGTTGTGATAACATAAGATATAGAAGGCTCTAACCCCAAATGTTTTAAGTTATGATATCCTTCAATCATATCACATAATCCAGTTTGATGAGTATTGTATAGATATTCTTCTTCTGTAGTTCCTTTAATTGAAATATTTATACCATCAATTTTGGAACTGACAATTTGTTGTGCAAAGACTTTGCTCTTGAATCTTTTTCCATTAGTTGCAAGTCTAACTGTAATTCCTAGACTCTTAATATAGGATATCAATTCAATAAGGTTTGGATAGATTGTTGGCTCGCCACCAATTAATGTGATTGTTTGGATTCCATTTGCTTGTAAATAATTAACTATTTGCTTAGCATATTGTAAATCCATACACCGATGTTTTGCTAACATTTTTTGAGCATAGCACCAATCACATTTGCAATTGCATGTATAATTGGTAGTTAACCAAGCTGTAGAAATATTTTGCATACTTGCTCACTCCTTTTTGTAATTTATATTGGTTATAATATCACATTTTTTAATTTATGTCAACCGCAATTGCTATATATATGTTTTCATATAAAAGTTAAGGAGCCAGTTATTTCTAACTGACTCCTTTGGGTTTTAATTGCAACCCATTTTGGCTCTTACGGATCGCAATCGTAGTTTGTAACGTTACCCTTTGCTCCTTCAACTGTGCCTTCAGACACAATATCAGTTGTCTTAGATAACTCAAGAAGTTCCTTCAACATGCGAAATCCTCCTTTCCATTAAAAAAACAGATTAATATAGCCTACCATAATTGCTAATGCAATTATGGTTTACATATTATCATATTTTATGTTTTCTGTCAACAATTTTATTCGATTTTTTGCTCAAATTTTAGGTTCTTGATATTCATACCTAAATTTTCATAAAATTTTATTGCATTTTTATTAAATGCCCAAACCATTAGTTCTACATTATGGATATTCTTTTCCTTAGCTATTTGGACAATTTGATTATATAATTTTTTACCAATTCCATTTCTTTGATATTGTTCATCTACACAAATATCTCCAATATTTAAAATTTTTCTATCTTTCATAATTTTATTATTTGATATCTCACTTATTTGAGAAAAACAAATTCCAACAATTTTATTTTCTAATTGAGCAACTAAATATATGTTATTGTTATTTGATAACTCATTTTTAAATTCTTCAAAATTCATAGGATCAACATCTTTATATATATCCGTTCTTTCCTTTACATGCAATTTATGGACTTGCATAATTAATCTATGTATTTTATTAAAGTCTTCTATTTCAGCTTTTCTTATAATAATTTCTTCATCCATCTTTATATCTCCATTTTATTTATTTTTCTCTACAAAATTTTAATTGTTTTCCAAATAAGAAAAGTGGCTGATGAGATTAGTTGTCTAATCTAACACACCATTTGTTGGTGCTACATCAGCCTACTTTTGTTCTGTTAACAAAAATTATATAATTTTTTAAGCAAAAATGTCAAGAAATTTTGACATTTTTATTAGTATATGCAATCAATTATGAATCTTTACTTGTACAAAGTTATCCATCTTATCTGATATTTCTTTAAATTTATTATTAAATAAATGAAAAGGCAAACCTATTTCTAAGTTTGCCTTTTTTATTTTACACTTGCTAATTCTTTTTTCTTTTTTAAAGTATTATCTGTTTTTTTATTTCTAACAAATATTGCTTTAAATATTGTTCTAACTATTGGTTGAATAAAGAATAATTGTGAAAAATATGCAAATGGGAAGTTAAAACATATTAATTTAAGCCAATTTGCAAGTAATGTAAATATATTAAATCCCATATAATATGGATAATATAAAAATGCTGCTATAAAACTCATTG
>CANQEA010000126.1 GCA_947594095.1 uncultured Clostridia bacterium
CCAGTATGAAGTACAGTTCCAGCAGGTGTAGTAATTGCAAGCATAACAGAATCTGGTATACTATGAGAAGATCTAATAAATTCTACCTTAAAGTTCTTACCTAAATTAATTGTTTGTCCTTGAGTTACTTCTACTAACTTTGTACTTCTAAGTAGCTTATGCTCTTCGAGTTTATTTCTAATTAATCCACAAGTAAGTTTTGTTGCATAAATTGGAATATTTATTTTTTTAAGTAAGTATGGCACAGCCCCTATATGGTCCTCATGACCATGTGTAATTACTAAACCTTTAACTTTATCAACATTTCTTTCTAAATAAGTAATATCTGGTATTACTAAATCAATTCCAAGCATATCATCTTCAGGAAAAGATAGACCGCAATCTACAACAATCATTTCATTTTCATATTCAAATACTGTTATATTTTTACCAATTTCGTGCAATCCACCAAGTGGTATAATTTTTAATTTTGATTTTTTAAATATTGACTCATTTTTTGTTAGTTCAGTTTTGCTTATATCTAGCACTCTATATTCTCTCTTATTTTTACTAGACACCTTTTCATTTTCTTCTCTACTATTCTGAGTTCTTCTCCTATATGGTCTTTTAGTAGTTTCTCCTCCATTTCTTTTTTCTCCTCTTTTGTTATTTCTTCCTATCGTATCTTTCTTTTTTTCTTTTAAGTTTTCTTCTGACATAAAATCTCCCTTCCTATTATTTAATTGTTTTATTAAAAGCAATTTAAAATAGAACGCGGAATTAACAATTTCTAGGCACAAATTGCTAAGAAATTGTTAATTTAAACTATTTAATTAGGTTTCCGATCTCTTCTATTTTTTCTTTTTAATATTATCAAATAATATTACTTTTAATAAAATCTCATTTTAGACTTTTCGTCTCACTTTAACTATTATACTACAATTATTACCAAAAGTCAAATTAGATACACAAAAAATCTCGGCTTAGCCGAGATTTCTTTACTCTAATACTCTATTGAATATTTTCTCCTCTTCCCTCTGGTAATGCTGAATAATCTATTCTAATTCTAATTTTTGTAATATAACGTAGAGTACGAATAATTTTACTATTTTTAATTCTTTGCCACAAACTTGGTTTTGCTTCAAATGTTGTTTGTTCAAAATATTGTTGTTGTTCATTAAATTGTTGTGCTTGAACTCGATTTTGTTCTTGTTGTATATTTTCAACACCTGGAAGTATTGGATTAACAGCACCTACTGGTTCTTGGATTATACTTTCTACCATTGCGCTTTCTTCTGCACCAATTTCTTCTAATGGTTCTTCTGGTACTGGTATTCCTTTTAGAGCATCTGCAACTTCAATACCTATGTAGCTTAAAGCTTTAGAACGATCTTCTATTCTTTCCATGTCTATTTCTATATGTAAGTTTGTTTCTAAGTTATTAACTCTTGCATTTAATAGTTTTAATGCTGATTCATAATTTTCTGATTCTGTATCTGTTTCTGTTCCTAAAATATTTAGTGTTTCTATAATATCTTCTGGGAAACTGTCTTCTGCATCACTTACTGTATCTTCCCATCCTTCTTCTCTATTTTCTGCAACATCTATTAAATCTTTAAGCTTTCCTGCAAGTATAATGTTTTGTTCTCTTTGTCTAATTAATTCTTCTATTTTCTTTGTATTTTCTTCAAATTGATTTGTTGCATATTCAACTAACCCGTAAGCAGCTTTATAAACACTTGCTGGGAAGTTTTTCTTTTTTGGATATTCTATTAAATATGCTTTAACAGATTCTATTAAATCTTTAAAGTATGTATCTTCTTCTAATTGTACTATTTTTTTCTTGCTGTTAGGGTTTATTAACTTTTGAATTTTATCTATATTAGATAATATCTTTTCTTCTGTGATAACCATTCTCACATTTACTATGCCACTTCTAGACATTCAAATGTACCTCCTTCATCTTACGCATACTTCACTTTGCCTATCATTTTTAATTATACAATATCTCTCAAAAAACTACAAGAGAATTTGACAATTTTTTTATTATTTTTTTGTTACAGGAATATTACAGAAATATTACATACGGAAGATGAAGTTTTGTGGTTTTTAATCTATATAGTTTTAATTTCTTCAAATCTTTTTATCTTTTGAGTAGTTGTTTTTATAAGGTCTTGGTCAGTTAAAATCATCTCTCTTATATACTTATACGGAGGCATAGTTTTGTTGACTTTTTTAATTTCACTCCATAAAACTTCTCTAATTTTTTCTTCATCTGTAACATTATATAATTCTTCCATTAGTTCTTTATCATATACAACTTTTACTCCTATTTTATAATCTCCATCATCTTCTGGTTTTCCATAAACAAAACTTTCTTTAATTCCTTCTATTTTATTAACTAAAATTTCTAATTCTTCTGGATAAATATTCTTACCATTTTTTAATACAATTACAAACTTCTTTCTTCCTGAAATAAATATAAATCCATCTTTATCAATTTTAGCTAAATCTCCTGTGTGAAACCATCCATCTTCATCTATTGCTTCTTTTGTTGCTTCGTCATTTTGATAATATCCAAGCATAACTGTAGGACCTTTAACAACTAATTCTCCAATTCCTTCTTCGTTCTCATTAACTACCTTTACATCTAAACTTGGAAATGCCTTTCCAATTGAACCAAGCCTTGTGTATTTGTCATCTTCGGCTGCAACAACTGGTGAAGTCTCTGTTAAACCATAACCTTGGTACATTGTAAATCCAAGTTCTTGAAACCCTTTTTCTGCTTCAACATCTAAAGCTGCACCACCTGCAACTAATAATCTTAATTTTCCACCTAAGTTAGCGTGCACCTCATCAAATAATTTTCTTCTAATATCTATTCCAAATTTTAATAAAAACTGACTTATTTTTATTCCTTTTTTTACAGTAGCAAGTTTTCCTTTTTTTTCAATTCCTTTTATTAATTTTTTATACATATTTTCAAATAAAATCGGAACTGAAATCATTGCAGTTACTTGATATTCCTTTAAATTATCTGCAATATGGCGTATTCCTTCACAAAATGCAATTGAAGAACCTTTAGATATTGGATATAAAAATCCAACAGTACATTCAAATGTATGATGTAATGGTAAAAATGATAAAAATCTATCATGTTCATCTACTTTAATTACAGATGCAATATCAAATAAATTGCTACATATATTTTTATGTGATAACATAACTGCTTTTGAGATAGAAGTAGTTCCAGATGTAAATAACATTATTTGCATTTCATTTTCATCTATTGTTGCATCTAAGAACTCTTTGTTTCCTTCTTCAAGTAGTTTCTTCCCTTTTTTCATCAATTCCTTTTGAGAATAAACGCCATTTTCTTCATGTTCTGAACTCATGGAAATAAAATATTTAACATTTGTGTTTTCTTCTTCCTTTATTTTGTTCATAATGTTATCATATTTTTCATCATATATAATTGCTTCAACCTCTGAGCGAATAACTAAACTTTCTATTTCATTATCTGGCAAAGATTTATCTAATGGCACAACAATTCCCGTACCACAAACAACAGCTAAATAGGCAACTCCCCATTCATAACGATTTCCAGAAATAACTGCAACTCTTTTATTTTTTAAACCCAACTCAATAAGAGCTGTACCTAAACTATCAACATCTTGCCTAAACTCTTTATGAGTTATTATATCGAAAACACCTTCTTTTTCTGTTTTATACACATATGCGGGCCTTTCTCCGTATTTTTCTCCAGTTATTTTTAACATTTCCTTTAAATTATTATATTTCATTACTTTATGAATTGGCTCTCTCATAATCTTCTCCCTTACTTTATTTTTAATCCCTCTATAATAGTGTTTTCAAATTCTTCATATAAATCCATAACTCTATATTCTTCTGGATTGTTACTTTTGTATATTAAAGCTGAACATATTAATGAATATATCTCAGATGCAATAGCTTTAGAATTTCCTTCTTTTATTTGTTTTTTTTCTATACCTTCTTTTACTAATCCCTCAATTTTACTTATATATTGATATACAAGCTTTTTGCAAGTTTCGTTTCTTGCTTCTTTTCCCCAAAACTG
>CANQEA010000127.1 GCA_947594095.1 uncultured Clostridia bacterium
CTAAGAATAACTTTTAGCTTTGTTTTGGTATCAAAGATGCTACTCTACTTGCAAAATCGCTAAAGTTTTGTGATTGTATAATCACTTTACCAGGTCCAGTTAATTTTGTTAAAAATAATCCTTCTCCACCCAAAAAGATATTTTTCATTCCTTTTACAGTTTCAACTTCATATTTTACACTTGGTTCAAATGCTACTACATTACCTGTATCTACCTTTAATACTTCTCCAGCAGATAATTCTTTAACAACTGGATCCCCATCTACCTCTATAAACAACATTCCTTTACCTGATGCTTTTTGTAAAATGAACCCTTCTCCACCAAATAATCCTGTTGAAAATTTCTTTGAAAATTCTATTTTTAAATCAACATTTTCTTCTGCACATAAAAATGCTCTCTTTTGCAATATGATCCCTTCTGGTAAATCTGAAACATTAATTGGCATTATATCTCCTGGCACAGTAGCAGCAAATGCTACTTTTGCATTATCAACTTCTGCTGTATATGAACTCATGAAAATTGACTCACCTGTAAACATTCTTCCTAAACTTTTCATTACTCCACCACGTGCATTTGTTGACATGCTAATTCCTTCCGTTTGCCAAGCCATTCCTCCACTTTGCGTATATAATCCTTCACCTTTATTTAATGTTACTTCAACTGTTGGTACAGTTTTTCCAGTAATCTCATATTTCATTTATAATAACACTTCCTTTATTATATTTCTTATTTTTCTGCTACTACTTTTCTAGCATATCTAATATAACAGAACATTATTATTAAACCTGCTACACTCGAGATAAGCGAACTGTAAGATGTTTGACCTTTTGTCAAAGAAATAATCATTGTAATTAATCCTATACATGCTAATACGAATACTATTGTTGCCAAAATTATATTAACTTTTCCTTTACTTGTACCATTTGCTTGGTGTAAACCTGCAATTCCAAGATATACGTCAAATAATACTCCAATTGCTGTCACTCCTATTGCACCATAAACAGCTATATCTACTACTGTTCCTTTCACGTCACCTAATTCCTCAGATGCTCCTTCAGTTTGAATTATAGATTCTTCTGTTAATTTTTCTGCATTTTCTCTTAATTGTCCATTTGCAAATTCTATTCCCATAAGAACTATATTTACAATTGCTAAAATGATGATTATGTAACTAGTTATTTTTAAATTTTGTTTGTTATCGTTCATTTTTTTCTCCTTTCTTTTCTTTAATTTTATTTTTAAATGTTAATAACTTTATAATATATATACTATTCTAACTGTAATAGTTTTATTAATTTTTTTTGGTTTGCAATTTTGATGAATTTAAAGATACAATCAATGCTAAGATTATGCTTAATTAAATAATTTATTTAATACTACTTTAACATTTTTTTATTAATTTTCAAGTTTTTTATAAGAAATTTCGTAATTAGTTTTATTACCTTGAAAATTATTTTACTTTTTAGTATAATTTATTGTTAGGCAAAATAATTAGAATATATTAATCATAGTATTATTTTTAAGATTTTGCATATAATATATATTATTACGCTAAATTTCAATGAAATTGACAAAATGTATTGACAAAACATTGTTTAGTGTTGTATAATATAAAAAGTTAAACATCGCGGGGTGGAGCAGTTGGCAGCTCGTTGGGCTCATAACCCAAAGGTCGATAGTTCGAGTCTATCCCCCGCAACCACAAACAGCAAATCTTTTAAGATTTGCTAATTTCTTTATTTGTATAAAATGTAGAAAAGTAGAAGGGAAGTGATATTATGAACATAGTTGAACCAAAAGAAGTAGCAAAATGGTTTATCCAAAATGGTTTAGATAATCCATCAAATACTGGAAAAGGGAATATGAAGTTGCAAAAATTATTATTTTTTTCTCAACTTATTTACATGTGCAAAAATAATGGAAATACAATGTATGATGAAAAATTTAGTGCCTTTGAAAATGGCATGGTATTAGAACCTGTAAGGCAAATATATAGAAAGAATTACTATGAATTAGAAAAAGAGTCAAAACAAATGTTAGAACTTCCAGAAAAAGTAGAAAAAACCCTAAAAATAACTAAAGAAATTTTTGGACAATGTTCAGCAGATGAATTATCTGAGTTATCACACCAATTTAAATCATGGTCTAAATATCTAAAACAATCTATTGATGATGAAAATTTTCATAATAAAGAAAAAGCTGTTGTTCCTTATGAAGAATTAGAAAAAGAATTGTATAAAATGAATAAAGTATTACAGGCATATGAACAAAGAGATTTGAATAGTGAGGAAGAAGATTTTTGATAGAAAAGGGACAGTTTTTATATTTTACACCTCCAAAACTTGCAGGAGGAAATCAAGGAACAAAAAAACGATATATGTTAGTTATAGATAATGATATAGCAGATAATTCAATTAAGATGGTTAATGTTTCTAGCTTAAAAGGAAAAGAGTATAATCTATTATATGATTCAAATTTAAATATAAAAAACTTTAAACCATTACCTGTACCGTCATTTGTAAAACTAAATACTACATATATTATAGATAACTTTGAAAATTTAGAACATTATAGAGCATTTAATAATGCAAAATTATCTGAAATACAATTAGCAGATATAGAAAATAAAAGATTACAATATATAAAAGATAACAATACAGAAATAATACAGTATACTGAGGCAGAATTTAATAAATTTAATTAAGAGCTTGTCTAATAATAAGCTCTTTCATTCTTTTCAAAAGACGTAGTATCTTATTTTCTAGAATAAAATATACTATATACATTTATAATAGATTAACTATATTAATTTAAAGATGGAGATGTTGTAAAATGGATTTAATAATTGATGTAGAAGATTATTTATTAAATGTACGAGCTGCTGGGGTAATAATTCATAATAATAAATTATTAGTACATAAAAATAATAATTCAAACCATTATTCCTTAATTGGTGGAAGAGTTGAAATTGGTGAAGATTCCAAAACTACTTTAAAAAGAGAGATTGAAGAAGAAATAGGCAAAGAAGTATATATTACAGAATATATATCTACTGTAGAAAATTTCTTTGAATTAAATGGTAAAAAGGTACACGAAATATTGTTTATTCACAGAGCAGAATTTGTAGATGAAGATGATAAAAAAATTGAATATCCATTAAAAAATATTGAAGGAAAGGATTATTTAAGCTATGAGTGGCTAGATTTAAATAAATTAGAAAATTATCCAATATTGCCAAATGTAGTTATAGATATATTAAAAGAAAATAAATTTCCTGTACATAAGATTTTGAAATAATATGGAAAAACGCGACATGTAAATATTTATTAATTATGTCGCGTTTTTTGTTTGCACACTAAATTTGTGTTTACAAATTTGTTTACAATTAATTATTCTGTTCTTAGTGCTATTACTGGGTCTTTTTTGCTTGCAAGTTTTGCTGGAATTAACCCTGCAATAATTGTAAGGAACATACTAATTAAAACAAGTATTACACCTGCCATAAAAGGAACTTGTGTTATAACCTCTACTCCTGTTATAGCATATATCATTTGATTGATTGGAATTGTTAAAAGTACAGTTATCCCAATTCCAATTAAACCAGAAATCAGTCCTACAATTAGTGTTTCTGCATTAAATACTCTTGAAATGTCTTTTTTAGAAGCACCTATTGACCTTAATATTCCTATTTCTTTTGTTCTTTCTAATACAGAAATGTATGTTATTATTCCTATCATAATAGAAGATACAATTAGAGATATTGCAACAAATGCAATTAGAACATAGCTTATAGTATCTATTATTTGACTAACAGATTTCATCATTGTTCCTACAATATCTGTATAGTTTATTGTGTTTTCTTCTTTTCCATTATCTTTTTGCATTTGGTTGTAGTCATCTATCGCTTTTGATATTTTGTCCTTTGCGTCAAAGTCTTTTGGATATATGTTTATACTAGTTGGAGTGTCTAAGTCAACATTACCTAATAGTTTAAGATTTTTTTCGTAACTTGCATCTTTATTTTGTGTATATGTTTCCAT
>CANQEA010000128.1 GCA_947594095.1 uncultured Clostridia bacterium
TAAAAGAAAATATATAAAAAAATATAGATAAATAAAGGAAAAAACAGGTAGTTTGTGTATAAACTATGCACACTACCCCATTTTTTGGGAGATGAAATTTATGGATTGTATTAAAACTATAAAAATATGTAAAAAATATATAAAGGGAAATCAAACAATTGCTGCCGTAGACAATATAACACAAACATTTAAAAGCGGTAATTTATATGCAATTGTAGGCCATTCAGGAAGTGGTAAAACAACTTTGCTACAGTGTCTAGGATTATTAGATAAACTTACTGAAGGAGAAATATTAATTGAAAATTTAAATACGTCTAGTATGAACGAAAACGAACTTGCTAAAATTAGAAGGGAAAAAATAGGATTTATTTTTCAAATGTTTTATTTAATTCCAAATTTAACAGCTTTAGAAAATGTCATGATTCCCTTATTTTTAAATAAAAGCCTTTCTATGAAAGATATAAAAAATAAAGCTTTTAATATGTTGAAAAAAGTTGGACTAGAAGATAGAGCCAATCATTATCCTGATGAACTTTCCGGCGGTGAGCAACAAAGAGTTGCTATAGCTAGAGCTTTAGTTAATAATCCCTCTATTATTTTGGCGGATGAACCGACAGGTAATTTAGATGAAGAAAATGAAGCAATAATTTTGAATTTATTAAAAAAATGTTCTACTGAAGGGAAATGTGTTATTGTCGTTAGCCACAGTAATACAATATATAATTTTTCTGATGAAATATTAACTATGAAGAAAGGAAAATTATATAAAAATGAATAAAAATTATTATATAAATATAATATTAAAAAAAATATTTACAAGCAAAACAAATAGACTTTTGATGTTAAAAATTTCTTTGATTTTAATAATTCTTATTGGGTTTTTTACTTTGAAAAGTACAATGCAAAACTATATTGTTAATGGCATTGAAAAAAATATATCCTATCGCACTTTTTTCGTATTACGAGATGATGCCAAAATTAGTGAAGAAGATGCAATAAAAGATTTAAAAAAAGTAAATCATGTTCTAGAAGTCTTCCCTGATAGTAGACATTTTACAGCACTAAATATTGATGAAAATAATATAAAAGGAGATTTTTTCCTTTATGGTGCTTCCAAAAATACTATGCCAGAAATAACTAAAGGAAGAATGTTTAAAGATAAATATGAGATAGTATGCCCATCTAATTTTTTTCCATCTACTTATATTGAGGGAGAAGAAAATTTAAGTAAAGATTCGCTTATTAATATGAAGAAAAAAATCGGAGATTCATTAAAAGTGAATTATTCCAAAATATTATCAGAAGATGGCGAAGATATTGATTTGGAACAAAGATATTTACAATTAAAAGTGGTTGGAATCTATGATAATAATTCTACTATGATTGATGAAAATATTTGCTATGGAAGCTATGATCTAGTAGGCATGATTAACGATGATACTTATGAAAATGCAGACTTAAGTAGTCAAATTAATTCAATAATGGTTCAAATAGACAATATTGAAAATATAAATAATGTAACAGAAGAGATATCACAAAAAAATTATAATATTTCACGGGCATTAAGTTTTAATCCTTCCTTTTATAATATAATAAATATTATTTGTAATATACTATTAGTATTAAGTATAATTTTTATATTTATGGTATTCGTATTCTACTTTAAAAAAAGCAAAGATGAAATAAAATATGAAACTATAATTTTAAAAAGTACAGGCTATACCAAAGCAAATATTAAACATATATTTTACTTTAAAAATTTATCTGTGATATTTATTACATGGCTGGGCATATGTTTATTATCTATAATTCTTGGGTTAATTTATCATTTGATATTAAATGTAAATCCATTTTGGCTATTAAAAGTTAAAGTTTGCTTTAATGTTAACATTTTATTGATATCTTTAATAATTATTATATTATGTATGTCTATAGCTTTAGCAAAAATTTTAAAAAAGGTTAATAATGAATTTGATTAATAATAAGGTTTTAAAAAAAACATTTTCAAAAACAAAAAAATATAAAAAAATATTAATTATATTTTGCTTGTTTATGGAAATAATGTTTAGCATAAATTTGTATATAAAATATTATGATAGGGATATTGTAAAGAAAGATATAAATAATCGTTTATTAACTATAAAAAGTGGTGATGATATCTCAGAGATTACTTCAAATTTAACTAACATTGAGGGCATTGAAAGTATTTATCCAAAATGGGATTATTATGTTGTTAAGGCAAAAGAAGAAACTTATATTATGAATTATATTTATACTAATGGTTTAAAAGTTGTTAAAGGTAAATCATTAGATAATTTGGAAACAAATGAAGTTTTAGTTTCTTCTGATAGTTCATTAAAATTAAATGATAAAATAGAATTTGAACATGATAACAAAGTTGCAAGTCTTACTATCGCCGGTATATATGATGCTAAAATAGGATTAGATATCATTTTAGCTAGTCCTAAAACAATGAAAATATATTCAAAAATGTTAGAAAATGAGTACGAAATTATAGTTAGGGATTATTCTGATGTAAGTAATGTCGTAAATAAAGTATCTAAATTTTATGATGTAAAAATAGATAATACAAAAGGCATGGAAATATTACAAAAAAATGAAAAGGTCATTTCAATATTAAATATAACTATATTATTTTTATCTATAATAACCTTAGTATTGATCGTGATTATCACCGATGACATAATAAATGAAAATCAAAAAAATATAGCAATTTTGAAAAGCGTCGGATATAAAAATTGTACAATAAAAAAATTGGTTTCATATAATTTATTCAATTTACTTTCGAGTGCTTTTGTAAAATCTAGCATTATTTTATTAATTATATGTCTTATTATTCATAAATTTTTAGTATTAGATAATTGGATTTTCATTTTATTAGAATCGTGTATATTTACTTTACTGGTTTTATTTATTACATTCATGATTTGTATGCTTTTACAAAATAAAGTTAAAAAAACATATCCTATTATTTTATACAAAGAGCAAATTTAAGCTATAGTGAATATTTATAATTAAGGCTATTTTAAATATTAAATAGTCAAGAAAAAGTATAATATATAATCATACAAGTCTGAGGGGCTTATTTAGCTCTTTTAAAAATTGTTCTTTTTTAATTATAATTTTTTTGATATACTATTTTTATAAAGCAAAAGTTATTGATATAACTGAGAAATAAAACGGAGAAAAAATGAAAAAATTTTTTATTTTAATTTTATTAGTTACAGGGATTTTATTGATTACAGGTTGTAACAAAAAATCAATCGATTTGAAAGATAATTATAAGATTGAGCCAATAGAGTCAAAAAAATGTTCCAACAATTATGAAGTTGAAGAATATTTTAATGATGGTAATCAAAAAGTATATTTGATTTGTTTATCTGATATTAAACTAAAAGATAATAGTAATTCAATATCTTTAAAAGATTATTTAGAACAAGAGCAAAATTCAATAAGTAAAGTTGTTACAGAGTTTACCACTAAATTAAATTATGAAACTGGTTTATTTGATGGAGGAACTTTAATATATAAATCTGATGAAAATTCTGAATATGTTGATGGTGAATTAACTCTTATTTTATGTAATACTTTAGAAGGTAATAAAGATATTTATATAGGAACTGAAGATGTAGACATTAGTGCTGGATTTGAAAAAGGACTATGTGGCCATAAGTAATTTTAATTAAACTAGATTTGGACAATAAAAATATTACTTTTATAAAAAAGGTGATGTTGTAGAAAATATTTCAAGTTGAATTGGGTTAATTATCTTATGAAAAACTAGTGAACGGGGAATTAGTTCAAAATAAGAAATTGAAGATTAAAAAGCAGAAAAATTATGATCTTGAAAGTTGCTATAATATAGAAGATTTTGCTATGTATAGTTATAAACACAAAATGTAGTGACTTTCTAAGCTTTTACAAGTGTTTTTTGTAAATTTCTTGAAAAAGTTGCAATTTGGTTTAAATAATTAAATTAT
>CANQEA010000129.1 GCA_947594095.1 uncultured Clostridia bacterium
TTTGGAAGACAAGCAAAAGGTTGAACACAAATAATATTTGGAATATCATTTTCAATATATTCAATCATTTCAGCAGTTAAGAACCAACCCTCACCAGTCTGATTTCCAATAGAAAGTACATCTTTAACTTTTTCTTCTAGGTGGAAAATATCACATGGTTGTAAATATCCTTTTTTAGAATTAGCTAAAGCGATTCTAACATCTTTTTCGAGTAAGTCAATTAATTTAATTGCTGTTTTCATTAATTTTGCAGAAGTTTTATTAGTATTTAATAAGCTATTAAATGTTATCTTATGAGTACATAAAAACTTAGCAAATCCCATAAAATCTGGTAAAATTACTTCTGCTCCTTCTTTTTCTAACATATCAGCAACAAAATTATTTCCAAATGGATGATATTTTATTAAAACCTCTCCAACAATACCAACACGAGGTTTTTTAACAGATGTATCTAGTTCAATTTTTTCAAAATCATTTACAATATCATAGATACTTTGTTTAAACTCTTTATTTGTAGATTTATCAAGTAGTTTTTTACATTTTTCCATCCAAGAATCAAACAATTTCTGAGTCTCGCCTTTATTTACTTCATATGCTCTATTTTTTGTAAGCATTTTTTGTAGTAAATCTCCGTAAACCACCATTTTTAATAATCTTTCAATTAAAGGAATAGTTAGTTTAAATCCAGGCATTTTTTCCATACCAACAATATTAAACGATATAACAGGTACTTGTTCAAATCCTGCATCTTTTAAGGCTTTTCTAATAAAACCTATGTAATTTGTAGCTCTACATCCACCACCTGTTTGAGACATAATTAAAGCAGTTTTATCTAAGTCATATTTGCCAGATTGAAGTGCTTCTATCATTTGTCCAGTAACCAATATTGATGGATAGCAAGCATCATTATTTACATATTTTAAACCTGTTTCCACAGTTTTCATTGTACATTCTCTTAAAAGTTCTACATGGTAGCCAGAAGAACGAACTGCAGACTCTAAAAGTTCAAAATGTATTGGTGCCATTTGAGGTATTAATATTGTATAATCTTTCCTCATATCTTTTGTGAATATCTTTTTATGTATTTCATAATCACCATTTGCTTTTTCAATGTTCTTTTCCTGAGCACGTTTATTCATACTTGCAAGTAAAGAACGAATACGAATTCTAACAGCTCCTAAGTTATTTACTTCATCAATTTTAATTAATGTATACATTTTATTAAAGCTTGAAAGTATTTCTTCAACTTGGTCTGTTGTTACTGCATCAACACCGCATCCAAAAGAATTTAATTGTACAAGTTCTAAGCAATCATGTTTTCCAACAAAATCTGCTGCTGCATAAAGTCTTGCATGATATACCCATTGGTCAACAACACGAATAGGTCTCTTAACTTCTGTTTTATCTGCAACGCTATCTTCTGTTAATACACATAAACCTAAAGAAGTAATAAGAGTATCAATTCCATGGTTTATTTCTGGGTCTACATGATATGGCCTACCTGCAAGGACAATACCTTTTAAACCATTTTCCTCCATATAACGAACAGTTTCTGTGCCTTTACCTCTTATATCTTTTTTACATTTTTGATATTCTGCCTCTGCTTTTTCAGCAGCTTCCATAAGTTCTGCTTTAGTAAAGTTATATTCTTTAAATTCTTCTAATTCTAGTACTTTTTTAACCAGATTTTTCTTATCGAAAGGTAAGAAAGGATTAATAAACTTAATATCTGGATTTTTTAATCCTTCAACATTATTTTTTAATACTTCTGAATATGAAATAACAATTGGGCAGTTGTAATGGTTATCTGCTTTTTCATATTCTTTTCTAGAATAAGGAATACATGGGTAAAAAATAGTTTTAATACCTTGTTCTAATAAGCTTTCAATATGTCCATGAGAAAGTTTTGCAGGATAGCAAACAGACTCAGAAGGCATAGATTCCATTCCTTTTTCATAAGTCTTTCTTGTACTTTTTTCAGATAAAATAACTCTAAAACCAAGACTTGTTAAGAAAGTAAACCAGAATGGATAATCTTCATACATATTTAGAACTCTAGGGATTCCTATAGTTCCTCTAGTTGCAAATTGTGCTTCTAATGGTTTATAATCAAATATTCTTTCATATTTATAAGCAACTGAATTTGGTAGTTTCTTAGATTTAGTAACAATACCAGCACCTTTTTCA
Organism: uncultured Clostridia bacterium; assembly: GCA_947594095.1. The sequence continues at coordinate 2,188 of CANQEA010000129.1, forward strand.
CAACGGTTTCCTGATACATGTATTTGACCATTACTAAATTTGTTAATTGTTAATTTACAATGATTTTCACAATTGTTACAACGTGTATGTGTTACTTTAATTTCTAATTTATCTAACTCATCACTTCTTAAAATATGTGATGTATATTCCATATCTAAGTTTGCTTCATATTGCTCTTTAGAAAGTAGAGCCATACCATAAGCACCCATTAAACCAGCAATATCAGGCCTAACTACATTTTTTCCAACAATTAACTCAAATGCACGCAAAACCGCATCATTATAAAAAGTTCCACCTTGTACTACTATATGATCTCCAAGTGTTGATACATCTCTTACTTTCATAACTTTTTGAATTGCATTTTTAATAACTGAATATGATAAACCACTTGAAATATCGCCAACACTATATCCTTCTTTTTGAGCTTGTTTAATCTTAGAATTCATAAACACTGTACATCTTGAACCTAAATCAACTGGATTTTTAGAACTAATGGCTTCTTTTACAAATTCAGATATCTCTAAATTTAAGCTTTTAGCAAAAGTTTCAATAAAAGAACCACATCCAGAAGAACAAGCTTCATTTAGCATAATATTATCAATAGAGCCATTTTTCATTCTTATATATTTCATATCTTGCCCACCAATATCTACAATACTAGTTACCTTTGGTTCAAAAGTTTTTGCAGCTGTATAATGAGCAATTGTTTCAATTTCGTTTAAATCTACATTTAATGCGGTTTGAATTAGTTTTTCTCCATATCCTGTAACACCACTATATCTAAGTACTGCTTTTTCAGGTAAAGCCAAATACAATTCTTTTAACATAGTCATAACACTTTTTAGTGGATTTCCTTCATTGCTGCCATATAAAGAATAAAGAAGTTTTCCTTCATTATCTATTAAAACTAATTTTGTTGTTGTAGAGCCTGCATCAATTCCTAAGTAACAATTCCCTTCGTAAGTTGAAAGTTCATTCTTACTAACTTTATCTTTTTCATGTCTTTCTTTAAAAGCTTGATAATCTTCTTCACTTTTAAAAAGTGGGTCTAATGGCTTAGTTGTATTATCTTTAGAATTTTTTAAATGTTCTATTTTTTCATATAATTCATTTGTTGTAATCTCATCAGAACCAATAGAATCTAATGCTGCACCTTTTGCAACAAGTAGGTGTGCTTCTTCTGGGACTATTATTTCATCATCTTTTAATTGTAAAGTTTCAATAAATCTAGTTCTAAGCTCAGATAAGTAATTCAAAGGACCACCTAAAAAAGCAACATTTCCTCTAATTGGTCTACCACATGCTAACCCACTAATTGTTTGATTTACTACTGCTTGGAATATAGATGCTGCAATATCTTCTTTTGCTGCACCTTCATTAATTAATGGTTGTATATCAGTTTTTGCAAAAACACCACAACGAGAAGCTATTGGATAAATAGTTTGGTAGTTTTTAGCAAGCTCATTTAAACCTGCAGTATCTGTATGTAATAAAGAAGCCATTTGGTCTAAAAATGCACCAGTACCACCTGCACAAGTACCATTCATACGTTGCTCAATAGATTGATCAAAGTAAATTATTTTTGCATCTTCTCCACCAAGTTCAATTACAACATCAGTTCTTGGAATATATTTTTCTACTGCACGTTTACAAGAAACAACTTCTTGAATAAAGTTAACCCCTAAGAATTTTGCAGCAGACATTGCACCTGAACCAGTTAAGGCAAGTGTAAATGAATTAGAAGGGTAGCGTTTAAGCAAATCTTCTAATACTTGACATACGGTGTTTTT
>CANQEA010000130.1 GCA_947594095.1 uncultured Clostridia bacterium
TCTACTTCTGGCCATAAACATAAATGTACACTTTCTGGGCAATTTTTATCTAAGTTTACAACTAAGTTTTGGTAAATTTCTTCTGTAATAAATGGCACAAATGGAGCTGAAATTTTAATTAATGTTGTTAATACTTTATATAATGTAACATATGCACCAATTTTTTCATCAGTTAATTCTTGCGCCCAAAATCTTTCTCTGTTTCTTCTTACATACCAGTTAGATAGTTCATCTGTAAAGCTTTCTATTGTTAATGCAGCAGATGTTATATCATAACTTTCTAGTTTTTCATCTACTTCTTTTACTAGTGTGTTTAATTTAGAAATTATCCATTTATCCATTACATTTGTTAATTTAAAGTCTTTATATTCTAATGGATTAAACTTATCGATTTCTGCATATAAAACATAGAAAGAATATACATTCCATAAAGTACTTATAAATCCTCTTTGTGTTTCTTGTACGTTATTTAGTCCTAATCTAGTTGGAAGCCATGGAGCAGAAACTGTATAGAAATGCCAACGTGTCGCATCTGCACCTACTGTATCTAAAAGTTCCATAGGGTCAACACCATTTCCTTTTGATTTAGACATTTTTTGACCTTTTTCATCTAGTACATGACCTAATACAATACAGTTTTCAAATGGGGTTCTGCCAAACAAAGCTGTTCCAACAGCAGTTAATGTATAGAACCACCCTCTTGTTTGATCAATTGCTTCTGATATAAATCCTGCTGGGAAGTTATTATCAAACATTTCTTTATTTTCAAAAGGATAATGCCATTGTGCAAAAGGCATTGAACCAGAGTCAAACCAACAGTCAATTACTTCTTTTGCTCTTTTCATTTTTTTACCACATTTAGGGCATTTTAAATATACATCATCTATATATGGCTTATGTAGTTCTATATCATCTGGTACATCTATTCCTTTTTCTTTTAATTCTTCAACGCTTCCTATACATTCTTGATGTCCACAGTTTTCATCTTCACAAGTCCATATTGGGAGTGGAGTTCCCCAATAACGATCTCTAGAGATTCCCCAGTCAATTACATTTTCTAGGAACTTTCCAAATCTTCCTGTTCTAATTGTATCTGGATACCAATTTACTTTGTTGTTATTTGCAACTAATTCATCTCTTAGTTTACTTATAGCAACAAACCAACTTTCTTTTGGATAATAAAGAAGTGGTGTATCACATCTCCAACAATGTGGATATGAGTGTAAATGTTTTTCTTTGCTAAATAATTTATTTTCATTTTTTAACCATGCACATATATCTTCATTACAGTCTCTTACAAATCTGCCTTGCCATGGTTCAACTTCTTTTACAAATTTTCCAGATTTATCAACTAAATTTATGAAAGTAATTCCATTTGCTTTAGAAACCAAGCTATCATCTTCACCATAAGCTGGTGCAATATGTACAATTCCTGTACCATCTTCAAGATTAACATAGTCTCCATGAATAACCTCAAATGCCTTTCCTTCTACTTCTCCCCATGGCATTAATCTTTCATATTTAGTTCCAAGTAATTCTTCTCCTTTATATGTTTTTATTAATTCATATGGAGTATCTTTTAGAACTTTTTCTATTAGATCTTTTGCTAAAATATATACCTCTTCTTTTGGCTCTTCCTCAGTTCCAATGTTGGCTTTTATCTCTGCATATTCATATGTTTTATTAACACAAAGAGCCAAGTTTGATGGTAATGTCCAAGGAGTTGTTGTCCATGCTAAGAAATATTTATTTTCATCTTTTACTTTAAATTTTGCAATACAAGTCAAGTCTTTTACATCTTTATATCCGCTGAGCTACTTCATGAGATGATAAAGCTGTTCCACATCTAGGACAATATGGCATAACTTTATGACCTTCATATAATAAGCCTTTTTCCCACATTTGTTTTAAAGCCCACCATACAGATTCAATGTAATCATTATGATATGTTACATATGGGTTATCCATATCTACCCAAAATCCAACTTTTTCTGTCATTTCTTCCCACATATGAACATATGTAAATACACTTTCTTTACATTGCTTTACGAATTTTTCCACACCATATTCTTCAATTTGTTCTTTACCTGATATTCCAAGTTTCTTTTCTATTTCAAGTTCTACTGGTAAACCATGTGTGTCCCAACCTGCTTTACGTATTACTTTATATCCTTTCATAACTTTGTATCTTGGAATAATATCTTTCATTACTCTTGTTTCTATATGTCCAACATGTGGTTTTCCATTCGCTGTTGGAGGTCCATCATAAAATGTAAAATATCTTTTTCCCTCATTCATTGCAAAATTCTTTTTAATAATGTCTTTTTCTTTCCATGTTTTTGCAACATTTCTTTCCATTCCAACAAAGCCCTCTTTTGGCAATTCTACCTTTTTGTACATATAAATTCCCCCTTTAAATATAAAAATAGCCATTTCATCCTTCTTTTAGGACGAAATGGCTTAAATTCCGCGGTACCACCTAATTTAGTAACTGTATTTATTAAATTGTTACTCTCTTAATTTATCTTTAACGCAGACATACGGAAAAACTTACTTTGATTTCAGTTTAACAACAAACATAGGTGATAATAAATAATTTTTACTTACCAAATTTTCAGCTACCTTTGGCTCTCTTAAAGATATTATATTATTTATCTTGTCCTTGTTATAGTTTTTTATATTTTTATTATTATACCACATATTTTTAATTTTGCAAGTATTATTTTGTCTTTATTTTATTTTCTTGGTTTTGCTCTTGTTCATACATATATTCTGCTGAATATAGCATTTCTTTATTTAATGATAATTTATTTATTAATTTACTCATAACATTAAATACACATGCAACAATTAAAATAATCATTCCAATTCTTTTCCAATATTTAGCAAGCATATTTATTCTTCCTTCCTTGTATTCTACAATATTATTATACTTTTATTTAATTGAAATGTCAATATCTTTTAATATTAAGTCTTTAGAATTATCAAATATTAACTTAAAATAAGAATTTATTGCATTATTGCATTAATATAGTATCAATTATAATTACATATGATGAAAATTTTAAAAAAATTAGAACATAATCATAAAAACTAAAAAAGAGATTACCCAGTAGCTAATTTCAGCTTACTGGGCTTCCCTTGTAGAATTATTCTGTTGCAGAAAATGTCATAATGTTTTCATATGCACTTAAAATCGGGATACGTAAGCCTATCACTTCGAATTCGTATGTTTCGCCGACCTCAATATCAGCATATACATCTGATGAGTTCCATCTCCACTTAACTAGGCTATCTACAATAGTGAAAGTCCTCGTTTCTCCGTTTTCAAGTTTTGTAAATACGAGATACTTAGAGCTGTCACTGTAGTTCTTTATATCTTTGTCAGTTACTGTTACAGTATATGTTTTTGTAGAATAGTAACTTGAATAAAAAGGTATAGCAATAAAAATTGCCAAAAGAATTACAATAACTACCCCAATAATCCATTTCTTTGATGACCGTCTGTAATACATATAAAATTCCTCCTATTTTTCTTGCTTTTGCAAGTTCTTATATCTTAATTATAGCACAATTATTAAAATAAATCAACTTTTGCAAAAGTTTACTACATCATTTCATAAAAAACGTACATAATTAATATATAAATTTTATATTAATTCCACATATGTAACTAGTTTAATCACTATTTTTCTACTTTAATCAAATTTTTCTTATTCTCTTTTTCTAATTGTTTTAGACTCTTTTTAGGTGTTGGCAAATCTTCTGGCATAGTACCACCGGCTTCTTTTATTGCTTTTCTAACGATTTTACCAATATTATAATGAGTTTTATTAGCTTCCTTCTCAGTTTGTATATTATCTTTTTTCAATTTTTGTTCAGTTTGAGAAATTCTAAATAAATTTGCTATAAGTTCATCACTTCCCATATTATCTAAAATATCTTCTCTATATCTTAATCCTTTTCT
>CANQEA010000131.1 GCA_947594095.1 uncultured Clostridia bacterium
ATGTTACCAGAAAAGCAAAGAAAATATCCACAAATTTTATATGCGGGAAATAACCTAAGTCCAAACTATATAAATGAACTAATCGAATATATAGGAGACAAAGACTTTTCTGTAAATGTTATATCTAAATCAGGAACAACAACAGAACCAGCAATTGCATTTAGAATATTTAGAGAAATATTAGAAAATAAATATGGAATAGATGAAGCAAGAAGTAGAATTTATGCAACAACAGACAAAGCAAAAGGAGCTTTAAAAACACTTGCTGAAAATGAAGGATATGAGCAATTTGTCGTACCAGATAATGTTGGAGGTAGATATTCGGTACTTACAGCGGTAGGAATGCTTCCAATAGCTACAGCAGGAATTGATATAGATAAATTAATGGAAGGGGCAAGAGTTGCGAGAGATAGATACAATGACCCAAATGTTAAATATAATGAATGCTATCAATATGCAGTTGCAAGAAATATTTTATACAAATTATATAAAAATACAGAGATATTTGTAAACTATGAACCAAAAATGCACTATTTTACTGAATGGTGGAAACAGCTATATGGAGAAAGCGAAGGAAAGGAACAAAAAGGAATTTTTCCAGCAGGGGTAGATTTTACAACAGATTTACATTCAATGGGACAATATATTCAAGAAGGAAGAAGAAATCTATTTGAAACAGTAATATCTATTGAAAATCCACAAAGCAATATTACAATTAATGCTGATGATGATAATTTAGATGGACTAAACTATTTAGCAGGAAAAGACCTAAACTATGTAAATCAAAAGGCAATGGAAGGAACAATAAAAGCACATGTATCTGGAGATGTTCCAAATATAAAAATTAAAATGGAAAAATTAGACGAAAATAATTTAGGACAATTAATTTACTTTTTTGAAAAAGCATGTAGCGTATCTGGAATGATTTTAGGAGTAAATCCATTTAATCAACCAGGAGTAGAAGAATATAAGAAAAATATGTTTAAATTATTAAAAAAGCCAGGATATTAGAACTTTAGGAGGAACAAAAAATGATATACCAAGAAACATTTAAAACAGGATTAAAAGATTTTGGTAAAAATTCAACAGTAAAAAACAAAGCAATTCTAGAAATATTTGAAAATATAGGAGCATATCACTCAGATGCAGTAGGATATGGGGCAAAAGATTTAAGTAAAACAGGTGTTACTTGGATACTTTTAGATTGGAAAATAAAAACTATTAGAAGACCAGAATATGGAGAAGTTTTAACAGTAAAGACATGGGGAAGAAACCCTACTAAATTTTCAATTCATCGTGATTATGAACTTTATGATGATAAAGGGAATTTATGTGTTATTGGAACTTCAAAATGGGTTTTAATTGACATCAATAAAGGAAAATTAACTAGAATAACACAAGAAATTTTAGATAGCTATGAAATAGAAACAAAATGTGTATTTGAAAATCCTGAAATAGAAAAAATAGAAATACCACAAGAATTTGAAAAAACTATGTTATATACAGTAAACAGAAAAGACATAGACATTAACAAACATATGCATAATTTATATTATTTAGATTTAGCATATGAAGCGCTTCCGGACGAGGCATATGAAAATAGGCCATATAATAATGTGCGTATTACATATAAAAAAGAAATAAAATTTGGCGAAACTGTAGAATGTAAATATGTATGTAAAGAAAATAAACATGTAGTGGTTATTCAAAACAAAGAAAATGACACAATTAATGCTGTTATAGAACTATATAATTAGTTGAAAATAATTATACACAAAAATATTATAAAAGACTAAAAAATGGTAAATACTAAAAACAAAAAAGGAGGAATTTTTGTGTATAATTTTAGAACAGATTTAGCAAGCGAAAGAAGAGACCTTTATAAAAAAGCAAACAACTTAGAAAAAGAAATAAGTGGAATTGAAAGTGAAACCGAAGAGATCGATGAAAATATTCAAGTTGAAAGAGTTAAAATAACAAATGAAGATGGAGAAAAAGCAATAGGAAAACCTATCGGAAACTACATTACAATTGATGTAAAAAAATTAAAAATTGCTACGCAGGAGCAAATAGATAAAGCAGCGGGGACTCTATCAAATGAGTTAAAAAAGCTTGTTGATATGCATGTAGACAAAGAAGGAGAAATCTTAATTGTAGGTCTTGGAAACATTTATGTTACACCAGATAGTTTAGGACCTAAAGTTATTAATGAGATTGATGTAACAAGACATATTATTAAGTATTTACCTCAATATGTAGAAGAAGGAACAAGGATGGTAAGTGCTATATCACCAGGAGTTCTGGGAACTACGGGAATTGAAACAGTTGAAATTTTAAAAGGAATAGTAGATAATATAAAACCAAAACTTGTTATTGTAATTGATGCTTTAGCATCTAGAAGTATAGAAAGAATTAGTAGTACTGTACAATTATCTGACACTGGAATTGTCCCAGGAGCAGGTGTAGGAAACACCAGAAGTGAAATAAGTATTAAAACTTTAGGAATACCTGTTATTGCGCTTGGAATTCCTACTGTTGTAGAAACAGCGGTACTAGTTAATGACAGTTTAGATTTATTTATAGAAAAACTACAAGAAGAAGCTAAATCAAACGATTATCTAAATAAACTAAAAGAAGAAGACAATTATGAAGAAATAAAAGATGCTCTTATGCCAAAAGATTATAATTTGATTGTAACTCCAAAAGAAATAGACGATTTAATAGAAAACATGAAAGATGTTGTAGCACAAGGAATTAATTTGTCAATGTAAAATATTGTTTTTTAAAGTTTAGTATGTTAAAATATAAACGATATATCACATAAGATGAGGAGATTATTTTAATATGTACGAAATAGATAAAATAGATAAAGAAAGCAAAAGAATGTACATTATAGGGAAAATTTTTACTATATTATTATATATAATTATTATTCCTATTATATTTTACAATTTAACATTAATAATTAAATCTTGCATTAATCCATATGAAACGCCAGATTTTTTCGGATACAAAAACTTTATTATTGTGTCTGGTAGTATGGAAAAAACTATAATGACAGGTGACGCAATATTTGTAAAAGAAGTACCACAAGAAGAGATAGATGTTAATGATATAATATCTTTTCAAGATGGAGAAGGAATAACAACTCATAGAATTATAGCTAAAACAGAAGAAAATGGAGTGATTAAATATACAACTAAAGGTGATAACAACAATGTAGAAGATAGACAAAAAGTTGTGTATGAGCAGATAGAAGGAAAATACCAATTTAAAATAAATGGTTTTGGATTTATTGCAGAAATTTTAAAAAATAAATTAACAATCATAGCTTTAGTTTTAATTATTATATTAAACTTTATTCAACAACGAAGAATACAAAACAAAAAACAGGAAAGAAAGAAAAAAAGAAAAGAGTATGAAATAAAGAATTAAACAAAAAATGAAAAAATAGTTGAAAAAATTAAGAATAACATATATAATACAATTACATCATAAAATAAACATGAAAAGAAAGGAGCGATTTTTATGAAAGTAAAAATAGTAGGAAAGGATTTAAAAGTAACAGAAGCAATTAATGATTATGTTGAAAGAAAATTAGACAGAGTAGATAAGTATTTTGATGAAGCACAAGCAGATGTTACATTAAAAACAGAAAAAAATGAACAAATTGCAGAAATTTGTGTTGTAGCAAATGGAGAAAAATATAGAGCTGTTACAGAAGACAAAGATATGTATGCTTCAATAGATAAAGATATCGATATTCTTGAAGGACAAATTAGAAAAGCTAAAACTAAAAAAGAAAAAATGATGAAAGAAGCATCTATAAAAAGCATGGAAATTGTAGATGACAAAATAACAGAAGTTCAAAATGAAATTATAAAAACTTCTTATTATGAAATCAAACCAATGTTACCAGAAGATGCAGTTCTTAAATT
>CANQEA010000132.1 GCA_947594095.1 uncultured Clostridia bacterium
ATTACTTGTTTCATCAATATCATCTGCTTTAAAGTTTACTGCTATAACTTTATCTACCCCTTGCTTTTTTACTTCTAGTACTGGTACATTATCTAAAACTCCACCATCTAAGAATATATGATTTTTAAAAATACATGGGCAAAATATCCCAGGAAAACTGGCACTTGCCCTTACTGCTTTTCCTATTGATATATCTTCAATATATCTTGATACGTCTTCCTTATCCTCAGGAATCTCATTTGTAAATATATATTCTTTTCCATCTGCCACATCTACAGATGGGATTACAATTGGTAATTTACTAATTTCTTTAATATTTTGTATTCCACGTCTTTTGGTAACTTCGTTTATTGCATTTTCTAAATCTTCACCTGAATTTAACCCAGTGAATGCTACTTTTTTATTCATCATAAAGTTACCTATTCCCGAAATAATCGGTGCAGAGTTTATTCCTAATACTTCTTTTGAATATTTTTTTAACAGTATGTAAATATAGTATGGAGAATATCCAATTGCATACAAAGATGCAATAAGAGCTCCTGAGCTAGTCCCTCCTATTGCATCTATTTTTATTTTATTGTCTTCTAATGCTTTTAGTACACCTATATGCGCAACTCCTCTTATTCCTCCACCAGATAATGCTAAACCTAATTTCATTATATCACCTTTTTTGTTTTTTATTAGTATATACTATTTTATATTAGTTTAAACTTTAAATGGTGAAAGTATCTTTGAATTTCTATCATTTATAAAAAGAGTACGAAAAATTAAATTTTATCTAATAATTAATTTCATTTTTCGCACTCTTTATTTTATATTATCTATTCATTAATATCACTTTTCCAAAAAGATAAATATATATTTTTTACATTTTTTAAAATAATATATATTATATTTAATAATAACACAATAGTTACTATAAAAAATACTATATTAATTAAATTATTTAATAATGGAAATATAAATTTATGAATTAATAGCAAGATTAACAATACCACCTCACTATATATTGTATATGTAAGTTGTATTAGCAATATTTGGTATAATGATATATTTTTATTATCAATTTCTATTTTTGTATTATATGATTTTAATCTCTTTATATTCTGGCTATCAGATGTTATAAGAATAGTTAAATATGCAATACTAAAACTTAATAATAATGCAACAATATCTATTTCTGAATCAATATAATCTAATATAAAGTTATTAAATCCTTCTGTACACAATAGCTTTAAATAATAAAACATAGCACCTTCTATAATTAATGCTATCACTATAAAAATTATTGACTTTATTAGATTTTCTTTTTTACCTTCTATCTTTCTATAATCTAAAAAAGGTAATAAAATTTCAGAATTTAAAATTTTATTTTTCAATATTTATTCCTCCATCAAATATTCCTTTAATTTTTCAAACATTTCATTTGAATTTACTTCTCCAAAAGGATTTTCAGATAATGTGATCTTTTCTTTTTGTTTCATTTCTTCTGTATCTAATTTAACCTTATTAGTTTCATTTCTGCCAGAAACATAAATCCTCTTTATTCCGTTATCGTTTACCTTGCTATTATAATAATGTTCAATAATATCTTTTGGTATATTGCTTTTTCTAGCCTTTTTTAATGTAACTTCTACTTCATTTCTTATTTCTTCTCTTCCAGATAAATTTCCAAAATCAGTACTTCCTAATCTGTCTGACTCAATTACAATTGTGGCTGTATTTATTTTTATCATTCTATTTAATTCATCTAAAAATTCCCTATTTACTTCATTATGCGCTTCTAAATAATAATATTTATCTATTCCAAGATTACTAAAGTACATACTACACATATCATTCAAATATGATATAACTGTTCCCAAATTTTGTAACCCATAATAATTATATTCGAAAGCAGCCTTTATCTTACTATTATGTTTTACTATTACAACATGATTATATTCTTTGTCGCCATCATTTATATCTTTTAATCTTCCTTTACTTTCTAAAGTATCTTTGTTTAATACTTCTCTAGTTTGATTATATTTTAGTGAAACAAACTTCAAATAATATATATTCCTATTATTTTGCTCTTCTAATTTTTGATATTCTTCCAAATAAACTACTTTTTCACTCTTTAAAAATTCTTTTCTTCTCTCTTCTTTAGGTAAATCCATTAGGTAATCTAAAAAATTTTCAAATTCTATATTAAATTCTATTTTTGTTGGTTTATTAGGTATATCTATTCCAATAATCTTAACATTATACTTATATATGTTTCTATCCATATTACTCCCCCCTAGAAAAATTTAATAGTTTAATTTTATACAGATAATATAACATAAATTTACAATTTTTTCAATTTTTTCAATTTTTTTGTAACTAATACAAAAAAATTACAAAATTGTTATAGATAAATTTATTTTATGGATTTTTTCAACTTATTTTGATTTGTTATACTTTTTATATCCCCAATATCCTCCTCCACCTAATATTCCTAATGTTAAAATTGCACCTAGCGGATTTGAATGTTTTGGGTTACTTGTAGTCATATTATTTTTATTCGTTGTTAAATTATTTGTCGTTACATTATTTACCGTTTCTTTTTCTTCTTCTTTTATATCCATCTTTATTATGCTAGTTTTCCCATTTGATGTGCTTGCGGTTATATTTATAGTACCAGACTTTTTGGCAAGAACTTCTCCTGATGAACTGATTGTTGCTATACTTTCATCACTTGATTTCCATGTAATATTTTTATCTGTTGCATTATCTGGCTTTATTGTGGCTGTTAGTTTTTTACTTTCTCCTACTTCAATACTATTTATACTTTCATTTATTTGTATTCCTGTGGCATCAATAGTTGCAGGTACTGTAGTAGTTGTTGTTTTACTTGAAGATGAACTAGATGTACCACTAGATGACTTTGAAGATGAAGAACTAGATGTACTGCTCTTACTAGATGAAGCACTAGATGCATATGGACAAACTCCGTTTGTATGTAAATGAGCTGGATGTCCTCCACAATGATAATGATAACTTCCCAATCCACTTTTATTTTTATTATCTTTATGTCCTCCGCTTGAATCTGTTCTTCCAGAATGAGCGTATACATTAATTCCTATTGAAATAATACTAAAAATAATTAATAAGATCGACACTTTTTTTAATCTATTTTTTTTCATATGATAATCATCCCTTTTATATTATACACTAATATTTTTTAAAAAAATGTCGAAACTTGTCAATTATTATCAAAAAAATGATTATTAACTATATTATATTTTTATTATTCCTAACATTATAATATTCTTATTTATAATATAGCAAAATAGTAAATTTATTAACAAATTTCAAATAAAATTGAAAAAATCTTGCATTTTATTTGAAAAAATACAATAATATGATATAATTACTGTATTATTGATAATAAATGCATGACTTTTTATACTCTTTGCTTTTTATATTTAAATAAAAAAGGAATGGTAATTATATGAAAATATATAATAAATTTAAAATAAATAATGACATTACTTTATATAATGGAAATTGTGAAAAGCTTTTGAAAACTATTCCTGATGAAACAATAGATATAATTATTACATCTCCCCCATACTGTATAGGAAAAGCTTACGAAAATCCTCATAATGATATAGAAACCTTTAAAGAACAACATAAAAAGATTTTTCCAGATATATATAGGATATTAAAGCCTGGTGGTAGTATTTGTTGGCAGGTAGGATATCATATTAATAATTCGTGTCTATTTCCTTTAGATTATTATGTTTATGAGATTTTTACTAGTAACAACAATAATTTAGATTTACCACTTATTTTAAGAAATAGGATAATATGGACATTTGGTCATGGGTTAAATAGTTCTAAGAGATTT
>CANQEA010000133.1 GCA_947594095.1 uncultured Clostridia bacterium
TTAAAAAATTATAAAAATAAACAAAAATGCTATCAAAAAGAATACGGAAAAGATTATTGCTATTATCATTTAGAAAGTGTTGAGAATAAATATGGAAATGCTCTAGAATATAGAATAATAGAAACAAAAAGAAAATCAAAAAAATTTAAAAAGGTAGAGTTGGTATTCACAAAAAATAATGGTAGATATGTAGGGACAGATTTAATAAGATATCCTTATAAAATTATTCATCATGAATTAGGAATTAAAAAATGTAGATTTTATGATTTAAGAGGAAGTTTTGCAACCATTAAGAAATGGAGTAGAGATTAAAGATGTAGCAAATATATTAGGGCATAGTAAAATAGAAACAACTGAAAATTATTATATATCTAGTTCAGAAGAATCAATTAAAATAGCAAGTGAAAAATTTGAGCAAATTGTAAAATCAGATATAATAAATGAAATAATTAAATATTAGTAAGATTATATCTTTGATATTTACTAATATTTCTAATATTAATGATATAATATAGGTATGTTAATGGAGGTATTGTATGCAACCAAGAGATTTATTAAAAAAATTACATCCCGATCAATTTTCTGATTCAAAAATTGTGGATAAAGTAGAGTGTTCAAGAGAAATATTAGATTTTCAATTATCACGATTATCAGAACAAAACATGCATTTCAATTTTGAAGAATTTATTAGAAAACTTTTAGAAAGAGAGATATGTCCAAATTTAATAGAAGAAACTGGACCAGCAGGTGGTGGAGATGGAAAAGTAGATACAGAGAATTTTCCTGTTTCACAAAAAATTCAAAAATTTTGGTGGTATGGGCATAATACTGAAAATGACAGATGGGCATTTGCTATGAGTTTAAAGAAAGATTGGAAAACGAAATGTAATTCTGATATTGAGAAAATTATAGGTATCAAAAGAGGATATACTAAGATATTCTTTATAACAAATCAAACTGTAAAAAACGACAAAAGATTAGAATATCAAGATGCTAAAAAGAAAGAAACTGGATTAGATATAATAGTTTTAGATAAAACTTGGATATTAGATAAATCCTTAGATAATAAGAATTTAGATTTACTAACTATTATAGGTATTACTACCTCAATAAAAGAAAAACAAATGGGAATAAAGGATTTAGAAAAACAAAGAAGAATAGATGAAATCGAAAAGAAGCTTCAAGATTACTCAACTAAAGGAATATTAAATAAGGATGTTATTGAATTGGCTATGGAGTCAGCTGTTTTAAGTAGGGATTTAGAAGAATCTGAAATAACAGTTGTTGGGAAGTTTAATCGGGCATTAAGATTAGCTAGAGAAAAAAAAGACATTGTTGATGAAAGAAAAATTTTATACAATCTTGCATGGTATTACCATTGGTGGTTAAATGATGAGGTTAATTTTGAAAAATACTATATGGAATATCAAAATGAAGTTATTAAAGATGAAAAGATAGATGAAATTTTGAATTTAGCAAATCTATGGATTTTGGAATATACAAGAAAAAATAGAAATAAAGAATTTGTTAAAGATAAAACAGATATATTGTTAAATGTTTTAAATTCATATGAAAAGTCGAAAAGTAGGGTTACACAATTAGAAGCTAAAACAAGAGTATGTATTGTAAAAATTCTTTTAGATGAAAATGTTAATGAGCAATTCAAAAAATTAATCGATATTATTAAAGAAGCTAAATCGTTTAAAGAATATGACTTTATAGTATTAGCTAAAATGGTAGAAAATATGTTACCTATTTTTATCGAAAACGATGATTTTCTAAATTTATATGATTTAATAACAGAAGAATTGACGACAAGAAAATCTGATTTACAAAAAGCAGATATGTATTTACAAAAAGCTAAAATTCTATCATCAACCAATAATTACTATGATGCAATTAATATTTTAGGGAAATGCTTAACTCTTCTTTATAAAGAAGAGTCAAATGGTAAATTAATAGAGGCATATATAAATATTGGGGCTAATTTTGAAACAATTGGGTTAAAATATGCTTCAAAGAATTATTACATTGCTGCAATAGCTATGTTTTTAGATAGTTTTTTGAAAGATAATATTTTAGATTCTTTCTCAGTTAAGGTTGTAAATAGGGTAATAGATATAGAAATTGAGCAAGGAAATATAGAGTTGGCAATACAGTGGTTTGATATAAAAAATATATTATTAAGTATTTTGATAGAAAATGGAGAGGAAATAAATCAAGATGAAGAAAATGAATATTTCCTACAAAGAGAAGCCTTAATATCATCATTAATACTATCTGCTAAAATAGAAGACTTTAATATAATGAATAGAATCATAGATAACTGTAAGGCAAATGGTTTAATTACTGCAGAGGTAATGGCTAAATATGTAATTGGTGAATATGATGATCAAATGTTAAAAGAATGTAATGGAGATAAAAATAAATTTGATAAAATAATTATAGATTTTTATAAAAGCTCATTATCACAAGGGCTAACTAATCCAAAATTTTTTAATGGAAAAGATATGGAAATACAATCTTTGATGAACGGTAATAAAATAATAGTTAGGCTTAAGGCTACAAGGTTATTACATCGCTTTGCTGAGTTTATTATTGCTCTATTAGAAAACACATTAGTAACTATGCATATTAATAATACCTTTATGCGTGGAGATATTATTATAAAGGTACAAGAGAAAAATACAGGTACTTTTAATATTGATTATTCATTTGACGGAATAGACACTTATACTATTATTGTAGATACACTAGATATATATGATAATAATGTAGAAAATCATAAAATTATTTCGGAGTTTTTATTTAAACTATTATCAAATATTTTAGCTGTAAATTTTATTTACAAAGATTATAAAGAAACACTTAAAAAACTTATGGTTGATGATCAAAGCTTTGAAAGAAGTATAAATCATACAAATAGCATATATAATCTTAATAAAATATTTGGATTAGAAGAAGAAAAAGAAATTACAAGTAATTATTTAATTAATAGAGTAAATGAGTGGTATTCTAATCTTGAAAAAGAAAATATTGAGGAAGAATTTATAGATCCGTTTGAAAATAAAACTAATATAGTATATACAAAGGAAAAAAATAAAAAGTTTAGAAATGTATCACATGATAATATTTTTTCTTCTGGCCTAATTAAAGTTAATCATTGGGATGTAGCAAAATGGAAAGGAATGGTATACTTTGGTGATTTAATAAATAAAGAATTTATTAAAATTGGATTTCTGTTTGAAAATGAGGAGGGTGCAAAAAGAGTTTTTCAAGATTTAATTGATAATGTAGGTAAAAATGATAAAGAAGGGAAAATAATTTTATCTTTTATAAAGGGAATAAATAAAGAACTTATTTATGATTATAGAGTAATGATAACTGGTAAAGTAAAAGTGCCTAAAGAAATAAAAGAAAATTATATTGTACAAACACCTACACGCTTTCATGAAATGAATTGTGCAAATGATAAAAATATAAATATTTTAGAAACAATTATAATGAATAGTAAAACTCCTAAAATAACAATAATACCAGTAGTACAATGTGATGATGGTCAGTTAAAGCCTTTAATTGATTATGAAATTCAATTAAGCAAAATTAATATAAAACAAGCTTATGAAATTGGAAGAAATGATATTGAATCTATGGCAATCATAAGAAATGACAAACCAATTATTCCGTCTAGTGTTAAAAATGCACCAATAAAAGAATTATTAGATTTGAAGGAACTTTACAAATAAATAAAAAAACAAAAAAGTAAATTTGTGATATAATATATATAAGTAAACGGATGCAAACAATGTTTGCAAAATGTTTGCAAATGAAAAAGTATTCATAGTAACAATAATAACACAAATAC
>CANQEA010000134.1 GCA_947594095.1 uncultured Clostridia bacterium
ATTTGGAATGGATCATACTACAAATGAAATATTAACACCAGAAAAAGAAATAGATGAGTGGATAGAAAAAATTTAAAGTATGGAGGAAAAGAAAATGAGTAAAAAAGGAATTATTGGAATCGTTATATTTTTAGTAATTGTAATTGTAGCAGTTGTAGCTGTTGTATTATATAGCAATAGCAATAAAACCCAAACTATAGAAACTCAAAAAAATGTATCAAATGAAGTAGAAAGTAATAGTCAAACAGAAGATAAAAATGAAGTAGAAAAAGAAAGTACAACAAGTACAGAAAATAAAATATTAGTGGTATATTATTCTGCTCAAAATCATACAGAAGCTGTTGCCAAAAAAATTGCTGAAAATTTAGGTGCTGATACTTTTGAAATTATACCTAAAGAAGTTTATACATCAGATGATTTAGACTGGACTGATAGTAGTTCAAGAGTAAGCAGGGAGCATAATGATACTTCTTTAAGAAATATAGAACTTGAAACTACAGATGTACCTAATTGGGAAGATTATGATACAGTTTTAATTGGTTATCCAATTTGGTGGGGAATAGCAGCATGGCCAACTAATACATTTGTTAAGGCTAATGATTTTAGTGGAAAAACAGTAATACCATTTTGCACATCTTCATCATCAGGTTTAGGTCAAAGTGGAAAATTATTATCACAAGATGCAAATGGTGGAACTTGGGCAGAAGGACATCGATTTAATTCATCTCCATCAAACTCTGATATTAAGTCTTGGACAGATAACTTAAAATAATATAATTAAATTGTGTGCTAATTGTAGCGAAGCAATTAGCATAAACATCCCCTTTTATTTTCAAAGAGCTACTATTTCTAGTAACTCTTTGAAAGTAGATATTTAGTTATAATTAGTTCGACAAATTACAATTTGTATGGCAAGTGGTTTACAAACACTTGCTTTTTTGTTATACTTTATTTAGATAATTTGTAATAATTAGGAGAACAACATTTATGAAAAAAAAGTTATAATAGTAATCCTGCTAATCGGACTTGTTTCCGTTTTAGCTTTTGTTTTAATGATAAATAAAAGTAATAACATAAAGAATTTATCTAGTGAAGATAAAAAACAATTAATGTCGGTGTTAGGTATAAAAAATGCATCGTCCTTTTCTCCTATTTCAATTAATAGTGTAAATTTAGGTTTTGGAGATACAACTGAATGTTATATATTAAAATTTGAAATATCAATAGATGATTATAATAATAATTCTTTAACATACCAAGATAAAGATACGACAGAAGTTTCTTGTAATTGGAAAGAAAAAATAAATGATAAAACTTATATATGCTATGTTAGAGAATGGGAATATACAGATAATCGAAAAGATTTGTTTAATGAAATCTATAATTTAAAAGATAAATATTAAATTACAATTATCTAAATAAAAAATAAATAAGATCCAAATATCATTTTGTTAATAGATATTTGGATCTTATTTATTTTTTACTTGGTTTTTTATAGTTCATTATATCACTTAGGTTACAATCTAAAACAAAACAAAGTTTGGATAATACATCTCTGTCATATCTAATTGCAGTTCCTTCATAGTATCGTTTAATTACTTTATGGTGTAAACCTGTTTTTTTAACTATTTGGCTTATAGTCAATCCTTTTTTATCCATAATTGTTTTTATATCAAAAATAATATCTCCATAATCTCTATATAATATAACACTATTATCCATCTTTTTCACCCCAAATAAATTCTAACATTTATTCGGAACGTACAATAGACGTTTATTTATTCCGTACATATGTCCAATATTATTTTTTTGTGCTATAATATAGTTACTTACTATAAAAAAATCTAAGAGATAACTGGCACTTATCTCTTAGGTCTATCTATTCGTCTAACTTCAACAGGTGAACGATTTATTAATAGTTCGTGTGGCTCAATTTTAAAAGTATTAGCAATATGGTCTATATAGTCACTTGATATGTTTCTTTTTTCATTTTCCATTTCAGAAACATATCCTGAACTTGTTCCTAATAGTTCAGCCAAATATTCTTGAGACCAACCGTTTCTTTACTCTAAAATAGACTATATTATTTGCTATTATCTTTCTTGTTTTAGTACTTATTTTAGCCACCTCCTCTTGGTATCGACTTACTACTATTGTATTATGTTTAAAAATGTTTTAACATATAACTATATCGGAAGTTATTCTCAAAAATAGATATATAGTAATTTTAAAATTTTTATAAGACAGGGGGTGAAGATAGAATGTGTAAAAAAACTAGAATTTTAATTGCAGATGATAATAAACAAATATGCCAGTTTATCAAAAAAGCAATAGAAAGTTATTCTGAAATAGAAATAGTAGGAATAGCATATACTGATGAAGATGAAATTACAATGATTGAGGAATTAAAACCAGATATTGTAATTACTGACTTAGTCAGAAACGGTAAATACTCTGGCTTGAATATAATAAAAAATTATTATAAGAGAGTAACTTCTCCAAAATTTTTAGTTATATCTGCAGATAAAAAAGAATTTGTTATAGACAAAGACCTGGAAGTCGCAGGATATATTGAAAAAGGACATGGATTTAATTTTGAACAAATTATAGAAGAAATAAGGAAAATTATATTTTAATATAAATAATAAGCGATCGTTGGTATTGAGAAACCAAGATCGCATTTTTTATATTCCATTAGTTGATTACTTGACAAATTTTTTTTAATTTTTATTGAAAAAATTATCATAGATATATCCTCTTTTGATATAAAGTTCTGTCAATTCCATTTTATATTGTTCAAGTATTTCTAAATATTTTTGCTTGAAACAATTTTTACATAACCACTCAATACCTTCTTTTGAGATAATAAATTTTCCGTTCTCTTTATATCTATAATTTTTGTTTGTGACTTTAAGCATTTTTATAACAGCCTTTTCAATAGTTCTATATTTTCTATCAAAAAAAATTACTAATTCATCAATTGACATATCTTTTGTAAATAAATTTTTATCTTGTACCTTTAATTCCTCTTGATATTGTTTTATTCTTAATAAGAAAAAATCTATATCTGCATCTATTGGACTTTTTTCATTTTGAAAATATACATATATAAGCCAATAAAATCCTTCGATTAAAATATAGTATCTTTTGCTTCTTATTTTTTCACTTTTCCATCTGCACGAAGAATGTTTTTTTTCCATAATTTTAATTGCTTGTCTTAAATCTTTGTGCGTTATTTCTTTTCCACATTTTGTTTTTATTCCCAAAAGTTTTAATCTTGTCAAAATTTTCTTATACGATAAAAATATATCATCTAAATTCATATCAATCACCTATATAAAAGTATTAAAATTAGCATAGCGAAATTTAATACAATAGAACAAATTTATTTGTTCTCGAATATTAATGGCATTTTTTTATGCCCAATATTCGCCAGCTTGGTGTCAAGACCCCCTTTTCGCTGTTTAGGGAAAAATCCCTAAGACCCAATTTGCCCTCTGGGAGATTTTTTTTAATATTAAAATTTAACAAAAGTAGGACAATTTTTATTCCATTTTTGTTAAATTTTTTAATTATAATCATATTCAAAATTTTTATCATTTTGCACCCCATTTTGTTTATATTTTTTACCCTAAACTAATTTATTACAATACAAAAAGTCAAAAAAATCAGGGGGATATTCCCTCTGTTTAAAATTTGTTTTTTTATTAAAATTTGTATTTTTTTGGTCTTTAAATTTTTTATAATTTGCGTCTTTTTTTTCTAATTCTCTAACTCTTTCAGTAACCCAATAGAGTATAGCAGCATAATCACTTTCATAATTTTTGC
>CANQEA010000135.1 GCA_947594095.1 uncultured Clostridia bacterium
TTGGAGGCGTTGGGCGGATTCGAACCGCCGAATCAGAGTTTTGCAGACTCGTGCCTTACCACTTGGCTACAACGCCATAAAAAAATTTTGGAGCGGGAAACGGGGCTCAAACCCGCGACCTCTGCCTTGGCAAGGCAGCGCTCTATCAACTGAGCTATTCCCGCATTTAATTTATTTTATTATATTCACACGCTCTTAAAATGATACCAAAAAATGAAGAAAAAGTCAATACAAAAAGGCAAAAAAATATGAATTTACAACATAATATGTGTTGACAAACCATCCAAAAAAAGGTACAATTAAATTATTGAGAGAAATAAAGGAGGGGTGAAAATGCTAAAGATTTATAATACAGATATAAAAACAAATGAATTTAAGGAAATCAATGAATTTAAGAAAGGAAGCTGGATTAATTTAGTAAACCCGTCCGATAACGAAATAAAAAAAGTATGTGAAAACCTAAAAATACAAGAAGACTTTATAAGAGATGCCTTAGACTACGAAGAAAAACCAAGAATTGATGATGAAGAAGATGATGGAACAACATTATTTGTTATAGATGTTCCTATTATAGAAAAACATGAAGAAAATGACATATATACAACAATGCCACTAGGTATGATAGTTGTAAGGGATGACTTTTTTATAACTATTTCACTTAAGAAAAATAAAATTATCGAGAATTTTGAAAAAAGAAAAATAAAAAACTTCCAAACATACAAAAAAACAAGATTTATTTTTCAAATAATGTACCTAAATTCTTCATATTTTTTAAATTACTTAAAACAAATCAACAAAGAAACAGAAATTGCAGAATATATATTAAAAAATTCTATGAAAAATAAAGAGCTTTTAAAATTATTAAGTTTAGAAAAAGGTTTAGTTTATTTTACTACATCATTAAAATCTAATGAATTAGTCATGGAAAAAACAATGAGAGGAAAAATAATTAAATTATACGAAGACGACGAAGATATGCTAGAAGATGCAATTACAGAAAATAGACAGGCGATAGAAATGGCACAAATATACAGCAACATTTTAAATGGAACAATGGATGCATATGCATCTATTATCTCAAACAACTTGAATGGAGTTATGAAATTTTTAACATCTATTACAATTGTTCTTGCTGTACCAACATTAATTTCAAGTTTCTGGGGAATGAATGTAGGACTTCCATTTCAAAACAGTCCAATGGGATTTTTAATTATGATTATAATTTCAATAGTAACAACACTTGCTGTTACATGGTGGTTAAAGAAAAAAGATATGTTAGACTAATTTTAGCCTAACATATCTTTTTAAAACTCATCTCCAACAATCTTTTTTATTTTTTCTAATTGTTCTTGAAGATATGTATAATTACTGCTTCCAATAGATGTATCATATCCACTTTCATATGCTTCAAGTGTCTTTTCAATATCTAAAACTCTCATTTTTTTGATAGACAAACTATTATCTTTATACATATGTATAGGAGTGTAGCTTGCATTATCAATTGTAATTGATCCATCTATATGTTTTGTTATTTTTATATCTAAAATAATAGAATTTCTTGTATTTTCAGCCCTTTGGTCACAAATAAAATTTCCTAATGCGTAAATTACAAAACCGTCCCTAGTTGAACCATCTTCTAATGTAACAGTACGTTTTTCCATTTGTTGTAAAACATGAGGGTGGTTTCCAATAATTACATTGACTCCATTTTTAAATAGAAAATCAGCCAAATCCTCTTGTTCACTATTTGCTTTAGTTTGATATTCTGTACCCCAATGCATACAAGCAATAATCATATCAGGGTTTTCTGTTTTTGCATTTTCAATATCCTTTTTAATTAAATCTTTATCAATTAGATTTACACAATAAGGTTTATCTGAAGGAACAGGAATTCCGTTTGTTCCATAGGTATAGTCAACAAAAGCAATTTTTACACCTTTAACATATTTTATAAAAACTTTATCACGATCTTCTTGTGTTTTGTAAGTTCCTAAATGAGCAATATCACTATCATTTAAAACATCAATAGTTCTAGAAAGACCAGAAAATCCCATATCTAAACAATGATTACCAGCTGTTGTTAAAACATCAACTCCGATATCTTTTAAGCTATATGCAAGGTTATCTGGAGAATTGAAAGTAGGATAATTGCTATAACCACGCTCTTCACCTGCAAAACTTGTTTCCAAGTTAGCAACTAGAAGGTCAGCCCTTTTAGTATAGTAACTTATATCATTAAATACATAACTAAAATCATATTTACCAGTATCTTTATTATAAGCATCCCAATATTGAGTATTATGACACATAACATCTCCAATTGCACTTATTGTAAAAGTAATATCTTCAGGCTTTTTTTCTTCTTCTTTTGAATTATCATTTTGAGGAGTTTGCTCTTCTGATTCTGCAACTGAAGTATCTATTATATTATGACCAAATTTTTCACTTAAAAAATTAATTGCAAAAAATAAAATAATAGCAAATACTAAAACAATTGCGAAAGGAAATAAATAACTTCTTTTTTCCGCTTTTTTTTCTTTAATTTTCTGTTTTTGCGCATGATTTCTTGTTCTTCGATTTCTTCTCATAGAAAATCCTCCTACATTATTTGATTTAAAACTATCATAAATTTTAAAAATTTTCAATATAAAGAATAATATTTTTAAAAAATACATAAAATATTTATAAAAATGGATAAAAAGGAGGAAACCATAATGAAAATTATAGATAAAATAGCATTAGCTTTAATTGTAATTGGTGCTCTTAACTGGGGATTAATTGCTATTTTCAATTTTGATTTAGTAGCTGCAATATTTGGAGACATGACAGTCCTTGCAAGAATTGTATATGGATTAGTTGGACTTTCAGGTCTTTGGGGCATTAAATTATTATTTGATGATTAATGTCGCATGTGGGACACATCTTTAGTTTATAGAATATAAAGAGCTGTGGTTTTAAAAACTATAGCTCTTTTAAAGATTTTATATTTAAATTGTATGATTATGTTAAAATCATACGATTAATAAAAATTAGTATTGACAAAAAATAAACTAAATGATATTATACAAACATAAGTTTTAGAAAATGAACTAAAATTTCAAAAAAGGGATGAGATAAAAAATGAAAGAACAATTTTTAGAATTATTAAGATCAACTAATAGAGAAGGAATAGAAGAACTAATCAATTTTTTAGAAAAAACAGATTTCTTTACAGCGCCTGCTAGTACAAGATTTCATGGAAATCATGAAGGAGGATTATTAGAACATAGTCTAAAAGTATATGAAATACTAAAACAAAAAGTACAAAATTGTATAATCCCAATAGAAATTGGTGAAGATAGTATAATTTTAATAGCACTTTTACACGATTTATGCAAAGCAAATTTTTATAAAATAGACTATAGAAACGCTAAAAATGCATTAGGAGTATGGGAAAAAGTACCATATTACACAGTAGATGATACAATTCCATATGGTCATGGAGAAAAATCTGTAATGATGGCAACAGAATATATCAAATTAACACCAGAAGAAAAATACTCTATTCGTTGGCATATGGGATATTCTGAACCAAAAGAACAATATAATACATTAGTTGCAGCTTTTAATAAATACCCAATTGCATTACTAACACATGAAGCAGATGTAGAAGCGACAACTTTCTTTAATACTTAATCAGAAACAAAAAATATAGATTTTCAAAAGGAGAAATTGTTATGTTAGCATATATTAAAGGAAAATTAGAAATGAAAATGACAGGCTATATCGTAATAGATGTAGGAGG
>CANQEA010000136.1 GCA_947594095.1 uncultured Clostridia bacterium
CAAAATGTAACTACAAAACAAGTAGGAGATAGTTCAGCTTTCTTATTTAGCGATTTATCAAGTGCAATTACAGGAGAGATTATTCATGTAGATAATGGATTCTCAATAATTGGAGTATGATTGTATTTAATAGAATAAATAAAAACCACTTATAAAATACAAATATTTTTTTGTATTTTATAAGTGGTTTTTTATCATGTAAACCTTTAAGTATAATACTTAAATATAATTTTTTATATAATTATAATAACAAAGTATATCAAAAAAAGCAAGAAAAAATGACAAATTTTTAGAAAATTTTTCCAAAATTTTGTCATTTGTAAAAAAATTTATTATAAATATTAAAAGTTTCGTAACTATTGATATTAAAAGAAATATTAACTGTTCTATAAATCTTTAAGTATTATACTTAAAGAAAAAACCAAAGAAAGGAAGATAAAAATGGCAAAAGAAAGAAAGAAAATGTACAAAAAAACACAAAGTAAAAACAAAGGAATTACATTAATAGCGTTAGTAATAACGATAATTGTAATCCTAATCCTTGCAGGAGTGAGTATTAACACACTTTTTGGAGATAATGGATTATTAACAAAAGCAGATGAGGCAAGAAGAGAAAATGAAAGAGCAGGAGCATATGACAAATTAGCAGTAGAAGTATTGGCAAGTTATGACAATAGTGGAAAATTAGATGCAAAAACATTAGGAGGTAACTTACAAGCAAGAGGATGGCAAGTAACCAAACGGAGGAAGTAGCGAAGACGATTTTCCAGTAGAAGTAGTTGTAGATGGATACAAATTTACCATAGATAGTGACGGAAATATAACAAAAGAGGGAGAAACGCCTGGTGGGGATCACCAAGGAGATGAACCAATACCTGAAGTAGCTAAATGGAAACAAAATGGAAAAACAATAACAATGACAGTTGGAGAAACAACAACAACTGTATATGTGGGAGATACAATTAACAATTATGATCCAAAAAAAGATAATGAAGGAAATGATATAAATGGAGATAAAGCAACGGTAAAATCAAGTAGTAGTGACAATGGATATGGAAGTACAGACCAAACATTTAGTTTAAGTAGTGCGCCAACAGAATGGATAGTATTAGGAGTAGATGATGATAGTGGACAGTTATTAATAACGCCAAAAAGTGTAGTAAAAACGAGTTTAAATTATTATTTTTATTTACAAGGTATATCAGGCTACACAAAAGGAATAGAAGAATTAGATAAAATAAGTAAATTATATGGACAGGGAAAATATGCAGATAAAGAAAAAACAAGAAGTATAAATGTAGACGATATAAATAAAGTAACAGGATATGATCCAATGAAAGAAGGTAACCAAGACGGTCAACCATATCATAAAGATCAAATAAATCAATATGGAAGTGAAGTAGAATATAGTTGGGATAGTAGTGGTACTAAGAAAGTAAAATATACCAATAAAACAGTAACTAGTAAATCAGGGACAAGTAATTATACAACATTCAAATACCCAAATGATGATGGAACTGAAACAACATTAGGTGATAGTGAAACAAAAACATTTAAAAGCACATATTATTACTATTATCCACAAAGTTTATCAACAAGCAGCTCTGGCAGTGTAGGAAGTGTTCAAACAGGCTCAAAAGAATATCAAGCACTGTTTAATGGTGAATGTTACTGGATCGGGTCGCAGTTTGTCCACACGCGTGAGGGCGATGTCAGCTTCGGTTTGCGCAATGTGTACAGCAACGGCAGCGTGTACGGTTACAGCTTGTTCGGCTCTAGCAGCGGTGACATCAGCAGCAGCAACTATTACGTCCGCCCTGCAGTTTGTCTAGAATCTGGAATCACACTTGAAGGCGATAGTAATAAGGGTTGGACAATAAAGGGACCAAATGAGAATTAAATTTAAAGGTACTTTCGTGAGGCCTTGTGTCTCACGAAAGTAATGGAGAAAAACTATGGCAGTATATGAAATAGTAAGACAAATAAAAAAATTGCATAAAACAGATGTTGTATTAGTTCGAATTGGAAAATTTTTTCATGCATATGGTAAAGATTCATATATTCTGTCTTTTTTGTTTGGATATAAATTACAAAAAATAGAAGACAATATATATATGTGTGGATTTCCAGATAGAACCGAAAATAAAGTAATTGCAAAATTAGAAAATAGAAAAATAAATTATTTAATAGTTGATAGAAGAAATGGATATGAAGTAGAAGAGAGAACTAATTTTAAAGGACTTAACAAATATGAAGAAATTTATAATATGGCAAAAGAATATATAAATTTAAAATATAGAATAGATAAAATATATGGATATTTAATAAACAATATGCAAAAAAAAGAAATAAAACAAAAAATAAGGGAAATTGAAAAGGTAATAGAAAAATGAAAGAAGAAAAATTTAAAGTAATTCAATTTGTAAGAGAATTTATAGTAAAAATAGATAAGGAATTAGATAATTTCCCAAGAAAAGAAATAGAAATAAAAAATAGAATAAGAAATAGTTGTTATGATATTTTAGAAATATTATATGAAGCAAATGCAACTACATCAATAGAAAGAAGAATTTATATGTTAGAAAAAGCAATTGCAAAAGTAAAAGTTATTGACTTTTTAGTAAACTTTAGTTATGACAAAGAATTAATTTCACAAAAAAAGTATTTAAAACTTGGAATGAAATTAGATGATATTATAAAATACATAACAGGTTGGCTAAAAACAATAAAGCAACACGATACTACAACATAGATTAGGGCATAGTTGTATGGCTCGGGTCGCAGTATGTCAACACGAATGAGGGCAATGTCAACTTCGGTTTGCGCAATGTGAACAACAACGGCAACGTGAACGGTAACAACTTGTTCAACTCTAACAACGGTGACAACAACAACAATTACGTCCGCCCTGCAGATTCTAAAAAACTGTGGTTGTGTTGACCAAGGTAACACAATAGAAGTTTTAGGATTAGAAACAAACTATTGTCCTTTAGTTAAATAATATTTTGTTGCGACTTTTAACATCCCTATAAATACTTATTTAACTATAAATTAAAAATAGATAAATATATTTGTTAGTAGGCTTTATGTTCGAAAGGGAGTATATTTTAGCACTATTTTTAAAGATGACTACATTTTTTTGGTAGCCATCTTTTTATAATCTGGAAAAATCACTTTATTACATAAATGTTCATAACATATAAGACTACTAACTATACTAGAAAGTTTTATATTAGCAGTTTTATATAGATATATTCTTTTCTTTATTTTTCTATTAATATTTCTATATTTAGAATATTTACCATTTTTTGTTCGTCCCAAAAATATAAAGTGATTTGTGTTTTTATATATTCTAGTTTTTTTATTTAAGCTTAATTTTTGTGTATTTAAAAAGTTATGCAGTTCATTAAGACAATATTTTAAGTATTTTTTTGATTGATGAAATAATAAAAAGTCATCTTGATATCTTACATAATATTTAATTTTTAAGTTTTCTTTTATAAAATGATCCATATCATTAAGATAAAATATTGCAAGAATTTGACTTGTCATTGCACCAATGCCAAGACCTGTTTCTTCACTATCAATTATATAAAAAACAATTTTTAGTGCATCTTTATCTTTAATCCTTCTTTTAACTTTTTCTTTTAAAATATTATGATTAATACTTGCAAAAAATTTACTAATATCACATTTTAATATATAATCTCATCTTTGACAGTTTATAAAAAGAAAAAGGTTGACACCCTTTGAAATTAAAGGGCTTCAGCCTTTACTT
>CANQEA010000137.1 GCA_947594095.1 uncultured Clostridia bacterium
AAAGCAGGTACAACTGCAGGATATGACTGGGTAAAACTTAGCTTAAATAAATTTTTACAAACAGAAGAAATTGAAAGCACAAAAATAATACTTGGAGTTCCTTTTTACACAAGAATGTGGACAACTTCAAGTTCGGGAAAAGTAACAAGTAATACTGTTGACATGAAAAATATTGATAAAGCAATCCCAGCGGGGGTAGATAAAACATGGGATGAAGACTTAAAACAAAACTACATTGAATTTACAGAAGGAAGTAATAAGAAGCAAATGTGGATAGAAGATATAGAGTCATTAAAAAATAAAGTTTCTTTAATTAATGAAAATAATTTAGCAGGTGTAGCATGTTGGCAAAAAGGAATGGAAACAGATGAAGTGTGGGAAATGTTAAAAGAAAATTTAAAATAGTTTAAATAAAAGATCGCAATAATGCGGTCTTTTTAAATATAGAAATCCACTTAAGACTTTACATAAATTGACTTTTTGCGAAGAATTTGGTATAATTAAAAATAGGGTAAATAGAAAAGTAGAGGAGGAGCAATATGGAAAAGTCAATTGATAACATGATAAAAAATGGAGAAGAATATGAAATTATAAAATCTTTAATGAATGATGAAACTAGAGAAAAATGTGATAACTCTTCAAAAGAATTTAAGAATAATATCACTTGGAAATTTATACGTGATATGTTAAAAAAAGATTATCCAATAATAGGTGAAATTATAAATTATAAAGAAGATATAGACACGACTCCAGAAAGCAGAAAGGCATATATAGCTACAGTTTTTTGGGAATTTTTATATTCTGCTAAAGATACTGTAAATGGCGGAAAAAGATTAAATCTTTCTAAAAGTAGATTACAAAGAAATGAATATAGAAAGTATACAAATAAAGAAATAAGTAATCATGCAGACGAAATGACAAAATTTTATATTCAAACATTAATAAATTTTATTCCATTTATGCAAACTCCAGTTGTAATAGATTTTTTTATTGATCCAGATGAAATATTTTCTCCATTAGATGCTAAATTAGATAATGAAGCTGGTAAAATGAAAAAATACCTAGAAAAATGTATAGATGCATTATTCTTAGAAATATATCCTAATATACATAATACAATGAATAAAGATGAAAATTTTAAAAATATTGTATATGAAGCTATTGCAGAAAAAGATAAAGAAGAAAAAATTGACACATTCACACTAAAGGAACTAATAAAAGAAGGAATTTTAGGAAAAGATTTTTTTGAAAATTACAAATTTGACTTAGAGACTTATTTAAAAGAAGGAGATCAAGAATTTATAGTCTATTGTACATATAGGCATATTATAACTCCTGAAGATGCAGAAAATTATATTGATTATTTTGCATTTACTCAGGAGCTAAAAGAAAAAAAAGTAAATATTCCTCAGCAAGTTTTACTAAGTTTAGTTAGAGATACCGATTTTTTAGATGCATATTTAGATAAAGAAGTAAGTATAGATAAGGTAGTGGGAAGAGATATAAATTTATCTAACATGTTAAAAAGTAAAGATTTATCAGTTTCAACTCTTATTGAAGTGTATAATGCACTAAAAAGAGAAAGAAGATCTGCAGAAGCAAGGAAAATATTAAATACAATGCCATCTAAAGACAAAATAGAAGAATATAGAAAAGAGGGAGTTTTTACTGTAGATGATTTAATGATGCTTGAGAAGATTGGATTAAGCAATACTCACTCTGTAATAGATGCATATAAGAATAAACAAGGCGATATACCAGATGAAGATAAAGACAGACTTATTGAGTATTTAGGTGATGCAAAAATTCAAGAATTAGTTAAAAGTAATGATCTTGAAACTTTAGTGTGGATAAAACAAAATATTTCATCAGATATAATAGACAGATTTGAAGATGAAATAATTAAAGACAAGAATATTGAACAAATAATCCAATTACATAGAACATCTGTTATATCTAATGAAAGACTTAGACGAGAAATTCAAAATTTGGATATTTTAGATTTATATGAAAATGGAGAAATTACAGTAGGTGAGGCCATATTTTTATATGAAAATAGTTTAATTTCAGTTGAAGAAATGGCGTTAATTATTTCTGATCAGAGAAAAGAAATTTTATTAGATGCATATTGCAAAAATGTTTTATCGTTAGAAAATTTATCTAATCTAAATAAAACTTTAAAAGAAATGAAAGAAGAAATAGATGGAGAATTTATAAAACAACACTATTTAGGGAAAGAACCTAAACATAAAAAGGAAGGATTATATCTTAGTTTATATCTGTCAGATATAATAGAAACTGATATTTTAGAAGAGTTTTACAAAAATGGGTATGTAAACAATGACGAAATCTTAAAAATGTGTTTAGATAAAGACGTACCGATTCAAAAACTACAAGAATTATATTATAAAGGTTTGATTGGAACACTTACAATAGATAAATTAGTTGATGAAAGTAAAATTACTAAACAAGAAGGTAATAAAATTAAAAATGTTGCAACAGCAGAACATATATTAAATGATCTAATGCAAGCCAAAGTTGTAAAAGCTGAAACGTATGTAGATCCAATTTTTAGTGGTGAGGAATTAGAACCAACAGATTTTGTAAGAGAAAAAGGTATAGAAGGTATAAATGAATTTCATGAAAAAACAATCATAAACCCAAGAAAAAGAGATGAATATATTAAAAAAATAGGTTATTATCAAAAAATTATACAAAGAGATAAGCCTTTATTTAAAGGGTATGAGTTATACTTTAATCCAGATACAAACATTGTAGTTGCCGAAAGTTTATTTAAAGAAACAAAAAAAGGTATAAAATATGCTTATGGAGAAGCTACTTATTTATTCCATATTAGAGAAATGAATAGAATGGTACATTCAACAAAAAGAGGTATTATAGAGGATTTAGAAGACCCAAATTGCGATATAGAAGTTCGTAGGGTAAAGCATTTCTATAAAATATGGGCAAAAAATATTAAAAAATATTCTAAAGAATTATCAGATGATAAAACTTCTGAATACAACGAAGAAGAAATAGAAGATTTAACAAATAGTATTAAAAAACCAAAAGCTAAAGATGATGTGGACAGAATAGAAAAAGAAATAAGTGAAGGAAATTATAATATTATTTCTTATGATGGAAGATAATTTGGTATCATATAAAGCGTAAAATGGAGGCAACTGTAATATGAGCAAAAAAATAAGTGATTTTTTGTTAGATTATGTTAGAACAAACAAAGATATATTAACTAAGGGTTTAGAAATGGATAATGAAATAATGGAGCATAATGTAACATATGAAAAGATAGAAAATTGGATCAAAGAATGTAAAATATCAGATAAATCAAATAATAAAGTATTAGCTAAAAATGTTTGTATAGTATATGAAGGTCAAGTTAATATTACAATAAAAAAATCTATTGAAGAAATATCAAAAAATAATAATTGTATTTTCTTCTTAAATGATGATATGCTTGCAACTAATTCTTTAATTATAACTATGATAAATAACATATTAGAAGAAGAAAAAATCGATTATTTTGTTAAATTATATAATAAAACAAAATTAGAAGATATAATTTTTAAAGCACAAAACTTTGATGAAATTATTTGTATTGATGATGAATTTAAATATAAATACATTAAAAATCACGCAAATAACCAAAATATAACTCTAGAAAATTCAGAAAATATATAAAAATATTAAAAAACCGCTTGACAAGGCGGTTTTTGATGTATATAATACAAGAAAAAGCACTTTTGG
>CANQEA010000138.1 GCA_947594095.1 uncultured Clostridia bacterium
TTTTATTTTGAACTTTTTCATGAGCTTGGACATTGTAAAAGTGATTACAATATGGCACAAAATAAAACAATAATTGATGGAGATGAAGAAAGAGAAAAAAGAGCTGATCAATTTGCTTTAGAAGTAATGATTAGTAATGATGCTTGGTGTGAAATATTAAAAGATATATCTGAGAATAGTTTACTAGAAATATCTAAAAAATATAGAATTCCTATGAGCTTTATTGTTGGAAGATTGGCTAAGAATAACTTTATAAAATATAATAGCATACTTTATAATAAATATAAATTGGTATAAAAAATTAGCCTATAGGCTAATTTTTTTATATATTAACACAGCATAAAACTTTACTTTGAAAGTTTTATCAATCCGTTTAATTTTATATTGTATATATTCTCAAGTGTTTCAATACTTGTATCAATTAAATTATTTTTATTAGTGTTGACATAAAGATTTATATATTTTTTAAACTCTCTTTTTTTACCTATCTCAATATATAAAATTGCAAGAGATAAATATAATTTAGAATTTTTATATTCTTCTGGTTTAACAAAGTCATTAATAAAATTAATTACTTCTTCTATATATTGTTTTTTATTAATTGTTGTATCATTATTTATTAATTTAAAAGCTTCTTTATATAAATTAATTATTTTATATTCATGGTCATTATTATATGATAATAAAAATGCTAGATAGATTTTTCTTTCTATACTATATTTTGAATTGCGACGTTTATAACTAAGCCATTTTATTCCGTAATTCACATTTCTATGTTTTATAAACTGTATTTTTATGTTTAATATATGATAATGAAATGTATTCATATATATATTATTTGCCTTATTTAAATAATATTCTGATTTAACCAGTAAACTAGGAGTTAATGTAGATTTATAATCATTATAAAACGCAAAAGCTAAAATTATATTTTCTTTATAGAGAATGTAATCAATTTTATTTAACAGTTTTGAATAGCGTGATAGGCCTTTATTTTTTAGATTCTCTTTTAAATCATCTAGAATTTCAGAAGAACTGATGTAATTTTTATACCCACAATAAATATATGAAATAACGTATTCTGATATGATTGCTATACCTTCTATTTCTTTTTTGATATTTTCTAATAAATTTGTACTATTAAAATCTATTTCATGTTTAAATAGAGTTGGACATACTGAACTATTTAATTTCTTCATACTTTGACAATAAACACTAAAAAAATCTTTATGCTTTCCCTTATTTTCAATATCATCTACCCTCACTAATATTTTACAGCGAGTTTTATTTAATATTTGATCGTCAGTAAAACTACTACATTTTAATACTTCTTCATATGAAAGAGGTATAGGAGTAATTTTTAAATTACCATTTGCAAATCTATTTCTAAAAACCGCTTCTATTTCATGTGCTATCTTTTGTTGATTCTTTTTATCAAGTGAATCTACCAATATACATACACCGTCTTTATCGTATGGACATTTTTTTATATCATTTTTTGACTTATATGAATCAGCAATAAAAACGATAGTAACTCCAGCTCCAATGATTACTCCAATTTTTATAACAGCTGTATCTTTAGCAAAGAATACATATATAATAATTGTAATCATAATAATAGAAAAAACAATAAATAATTTTGCTATAAATTCATTTTTTATATATTTTATAATATTTAAAAATATGTTTGTTTCTATGTTTTCATCCATCTTTTTATACCTCAGTAGAATAATACTATATTTCTACTTTTTTTGCAAGTATTTATCAAACAATTGTTTTAATACCCTTCTTGTAATGACTCAGTAAAAAACAATGATTTTTAAATACTAATATTTTTAAATATACTGCAGAATAGTATGAATTCTAAAAAAATATAAACGTCTTTAATGTAAGCCGTTTATATCTTTCTTTCTGATATCATGCATATTTATATAAAAAATCTTACTATATACTATATCATTTATCAAGTAACCAGTCTAACACATTTATTTTTTTTATTCCGTTGAAATCAGCATCTAAATCATCATCTAGTGTTAATATATATTTAGGATAATTGTCATTTATCTTTTTTAGAGGAGCTAATTCTCTTTCTAAAATTCTATTATTTGTATTCTCATCTTCTCGTGTAGTTAAAGCAACTTGATAATAAATTGTATTTTTAGAGTTTTTTGCCACAAAATCAACCTCTAAATCATCATACTTTCCAATGTAAACTTCATATCCTCGTCTTAGCAATTCAAGATAAACAATATTTTCTAATATGTGTCCCATATCTTTACCAGAACCTTGACCTAACATATAATATCTAAGACCAATATCTATAGCATAATATTTTTCTTGAGTTTTTAAAAATTCTTTTCCTTTTATATCATATCTACTTGCTTTATAAACAATGTAGCTATCTATTAAAGCTTGAACATAAGTTGAAACAGTGTTATATGAGTTATTTCTTTCTAATCCTTCTATATTATCGCTTATACTTTTCATACTAGTTCTATTTCCTATATTGTCATATAAATACTTAGTTACTCTTTCTAAAGTATTTTTGTCTATTATACCTTTTCTTTGCATTACATCCTTAAACAAAATAGTATTATATATTCCATCTAAAAACAAATTAATATTTTCAGGATTTATTTTAAACAACTCTATAGCTTGAGGAAATGAGCTATATTGCAAATAATCTCTAAATTTTCTTGATATATCTGTTTTATCATCAAAGGCTGATAAGTATTCTTTAAACGATAATGGTAACATTTTTATCTCTATATATCTCCCTGTAAGTAGCGTTGCAAGCTCTGATGATAGAAGATAAGCATTTGAACCTGTTATATATAGATCGATATCTTTATTTATAAATAAACTATCTACTGTTTTTTCAAATTCTTTGACATTTTGGATTTCATCTAAAAAAATATATGTTTTTCTACCCTTTACTAATTTTGATTTTATGTACTCATATAACTTATTTCTGTCTTGCAATTCTTCATAGTCTATATTTTCAAAATTTATTGATATAATTTGATTTTCTAATACACCTTCTTTTAATAGGTATTCTTGAAATAACTCCAATAAAGTAGATTTACCACATCTTCTTATTCCTGTTATTACTTTTATTATTTGTTGATCTTTAAAATTTTTTAGTATAGATAAATAGTCTTCCCTTTCTATTTTTTTCATAATAATTCCTCCAGTTATTTTAATTATACTCCCTTTTTATATTATAGTCAAGTTTTTTCAAAAACATGAAAAAACTTGACAGAAATATATAATTTTATCAAAATGTTGAAAGCTTTTTGAAAATGTTATATACTATCTGAAAAAGCTTTATCTGGAACAAAAGTTAGGGGATGCTTTAAGGTTAAAGCAAAAACACCTGCTATATATATAACATCAAACTACTCTGGAAAAGATTCTTTTTATTTTGAACTATTCCACTAACTTGGACATTGTAAAAGTGATTACAATATGGCACAAAATAAAATAATAATTGATGGAGATGAAGAAAGAGAAAAAAGGGCTGATCAATTTGCTTTAGAAGTAATGATTGGTAATGATGTTTGGAATGAAATATTAAAAGATATATCTGAGAATAATTTACTAGAAATATCTAAAAAATATAGAGTTCCTATGAGCTTTATTGTTGGAAGGTTAGCTAAGAATAATTATATAAAATACAATAGTATGCTATATAATAAATATAAATTAGCATAAAAAAATTAGCCTGT
>CANQEA010000139.1 GCA_947594095.1 uncultured Clostridia bacterium
TATATGGATAGAAGTAAAATCACTCTAATTAGGCCACTTGTTTATACTCCAGAAAAAGATACTAAACGTTTTATTAAAAAAAATAATTTATCTGTTATGCCAAAAGTTTGCCCTATGGATGGAACTTCAAAACGTGAAAAAATGAAAAATTTAATTATTTCTTTAACTAAAGATTTACCTCATATAAAAGCTAATCTTTTTGGTGCAATACAAAGAAATTTACCAGACTGGAAACTACAAAAGGACTAAATATATAAAATATTTAGTCCTTTTATAATTAAACTAATTAATTGAATCAATAACACAATTACCATTATAAGATTTTACTGTAAATATGAATTCTTTATTTTCTTTTGTAGTACTATCATTTTCTACTATAGATGAAGTTTTAGCAGTATAAGTTGAATTGTTATTTTTAACACAACTTTCTATAGTATAAACTCTAAGTCCTCCTCCTCCTTGTGGTTTAGTAAGATATCCTTCATCATTTTTACCAAAGTATAGAGTAGTATTCCAGTTTTTTTCAAACTCTTTTTCTGACACATAATTTAACATTGCATTTTTGTATTCAGAAAATTTAATGGTTGTTAAAACACTTCCATTGTCTGAAATAGTATCTTTAGATGAATCATAATTTAGCTTTCCTTTTTCAGTTAAATTTTCTAAAAGTGTATCGCAATTTGCATGAGCTAATAATTCTAAGTAATTTGATAAAACATTTTTTACTTGCTCATCTGTATATGTTGTACTATTATTGGCTGTATTATTACCAGCACTTGTTGTATTTTCAGATGAAGTATTGGAATTTATGGTTTCTGATATTTTATTTATTTTTTCTTGTAATTCATTTATAGTGTTATTTAATTCATCGTTTTTTTCTATCGCTTCTGCCTTTTCGTTATAAATTTTATACATAAAGAATCCCATTACTATTATTACAATTATTGTTAAAATTAAAAATACAGTTGATAGACTAATTTTTATAACTTTGTTTCCTTCCATATTTATTTCTCCTCTTTTAAGTAACTTTATAATTATAATATTTTATTCTTTATTATAATAAACAACTTTTAATCTCTTCTATTTTTCTGTCTGCTTCTTGTTCTGATGTTCCTTTTACTCCAATATAAAATTTTATTTTAGGTTCTGTTCCTGATGGTCTTACGCAACACCAACAATTATTTTCTAATTCGTAATATAAGACATTTGATTTTGGAAGATTTGTTTTTTCTATTTCCCCTGTTATCATATTTTTACAAATATCATTTTGAATATCTTTAAATTTTAATACTTTTAAACCTCCTATTTGTGTCATTGGATTATTTCTCATGTTTTCCATCATTTGAGCAATTTCTTTTGATCCTTGTGGACCTTCTTTTACTATAGATATTTGAGTTTCTTTATAATATCCATATTTTCTATAGATTTCTAGCATTTGATCCCATAATGTTTTTCCTTGTTTTCTATAGTAACATGCTGCTTCACATAGAGCCATAACTGCTGCAATTGCATCTTTATCTCTTGCATAATCACCAATTAAACAACCATAACTTTCTTCAAATCCAAATACATAAGTTTTTTCTTTATTTTCTTCTGCTTGCCTCATAATCATCCCTATATTTTTAAATCCTGTTAATACATCAATTAACTCTAATCCATAATATTTTGCCATCTCATCTGCTAAATTTGAAGATACTATTGTTTTTATAAGCATACCATTACTTGGCAAGATTCCTTTTTCTTTCATTTGTGAAATTCTATATTCTGCAATTAAAAGTGCTGACATATTTCCAGTATATTCTTTATATTCTCCACTTTTTGTGTCTTTTGCAAAAATCCCTAGTCTATCTGCATCTGGATCTGTTGCAAGAACTACATCTGCATCCACTTTTTTTGCAAGTTCTAGTGCTAAAGTAAATGCTTTTTTGTCTTCTGGATTTGGATATGAAACTGTTGGAAATTCTCCATCTGGATCCTTTTGCTCTGGTACTACATATAAGTTTTGAATTCCAAGTTCTTTTAAAAGTCTTTCTGCCACCATATTTCCCGTACCATGTAAAGGCGTGTAAACTACTTTTAAGTCTTTTCCTTGTTCTCTCATGACTTCTGGATTTAATACATGTGCTTTTAAAACTTCTAAATATTTATCATCCATTTCTTTTCCAACAATTTGTAGTAATCCTTTTTCTTTTGCTTCTTTTTCATCCATTTCTTTTATTTCTGAATAGCTTTTTATGTTTTTTACTTCTTGTGTAATTTCTACATCTTGAGGATTTACTATTTGCGCTCCATCATTCCAATATACTTTATAGCCGTTGTATTTAGGCGGATTGTGGCTTGCTGTGATCATAACACCTGCTGTACATTTTAAATTCCTTACTGCAAATGACAATTCAGGTACTGGCCTTAAGCTTTCAAATAAATATGCTTTTATCCCGTTTGCACATAAAATAAGTGCTGTTTGCAGACCAAATTCCTTAGACATTCTCCTTGAGTCATAACTAATTACAACACCTTTATTTTGTGTTCCTTGCTTTACAATATAATTTGCAAGTCCTTGTGTTGCTTTCCCTACTGTATATTTATTCATTCTGTTCGTTCCTGCCCCAATTACACCCCTTAAACCTGCTGTTCCAAATTCTAGTTCTTGGTAAAATCTATCTTCTATTTCTGCATTATTATCTTTAATTTCTAATAATTCTTTTTTTGTTTCTTCGTCAAATTCTGGACTTTCGCACCATTTTTTATATTTTTCTAAATAGTTCATAAAATCACCTTTTCTTTCTTCTTATTAATAAAATGATTTAATATTCATTATTATATTAATATTATACTTTACCTATACAAAATTATCAAGAAAAAAATGATGTTTTTTGGGACGGGTCAAAAAACATCATTTCTTTTTAATTTATGTGATAAAAGTTTTCATATAATTTTCTTGCAGTTCTTGGGCAGTCAACTCCTGCATCATCTGAATTTTTAACTGGTGCAAATTCTTCTTCTCTTTTTACTCTCAGAACTGCCATTTCGTCAACTTCTCCAAATGCATCAAATAAAAATGCTTCAAATTTATATGCATTTGGTGAATCAGGCACGATAATTTCTCCATCTTTATCCATATATGTTGCTTTTTTGTAGGTTATATGATAAGGTAGTGGCTCAGCTCCCATTCTTTCTATTGCTTTTACATTAAATAAATTACATAATATATGTGATTCTCCATATAATAATTCGCCATTTTTGTCTGTTGCTTCTGCCATTTCATCTGTTATTTCAGAATATTCAATAACTCCTGGTTTTCCATTCCTTTTACAAAAAACTCCTACTTTTTCATGTGGATTTGCTTTTACAACTGATTTACAAGCAACTGTTACTCCTTGATCTATTGCAATTCCCATAAGTACTGGATCTACCATTTTAACTAAACAATTATCTACTCCACCAATGAAAACCCACTCAATTCCTTTTTGTCTCATTTTCTCAGTCATTCCGGTTTTTACTAATGATTCATAAATTCCACCATGACCATCTGCTGCTTGCTTAATTAAACCTTCTTCATTTAATAATATTTTTCCTTCTGTGTCTATCATAGGTAATTCACCTTGAATGAAGAAAAATATATTTTTGTCTTTTTGATATCCAAAATATTTATTTTTTTCGAAGAATTCTATTGTTTGTTTGTTGTT
>CANQEA010000140.1 GCA_947594095.1 uncultured Clostridia bacterium
AAAATATATAAAAATATTAAAAAACCGCTTGACAAGGCGGTTTTTGATGTATATAATACAAGAAAAAGCACTTTTGGAGGTATTTTAGACAAAATGCAAAATGAAAATATATTTTTCTTAACAAACGAATTTGATAATTTAACAGACGAAGATATTGTTGCTAAAATCAAAGAAGGTAATGAACAAGCTTTATCTTATTTATTAGAAAAATATCAAACTTTGGTTAATAAAAAAGTTAGTAAATATTTTATGATAGGTGCAGAAAAAGAAGATATTGCACAAGAAGGAATGATTGGTTTATATAAAGCTATAAAAGGATTTGACCCAAATAAACAAAATACATTTAAAACTTTTGCCAATATATGTATCGAAAGGCAATTAATTACAGCTATTAAAAGCTCAAATAGACAAAAACACATACCATTAAATTCATATTTGTCATTAAATAATACAGCATATGACAATAGTGAGGAGGAAGGGGCAGAACTCATAGATACATTCAATAGTAAAACAATCGAAGATCCGTTAGATACAATTATGAAACAAGAATATTACAAGGAAATAGAAAATGCTATAGATAAATCATTAAGTAAATTTGAAAGGCAAGTATTAGACAGATTCATAAAAGGAGAAAGTTATGTTGCTATAGCACAAAAGTTAGATTCTCCCGTTAAGTCAGTAGATAATGCAATACAAAGAATTAGAAAAAAAGCAAACAAAAATTTTGACAAATAATTAAAAGACGGCAAAATAAATTATTGTTTTGACGTCTTTTATATGTGGGGCTTCCAACGGGAATTGAACCCGTGACCTCAGCCTTACCAAGGCTGCACTCTACCAACTGAGCTATAGAAGCAAATTAAATTTAGTATATTTATTATACTATAAAAAACAAAATTGTCAATATCAAAATTTGGCAAAGAAAATCTATTGACATTTTGCAAAAAAAGTACTAAAATAGATACATAAGAAAAACAAGTAAGAGACGAGTAAAATATAGGTTGCTTTTAGAGAGAATTAGTCATAGGCTGAAAGCTAATTTAAGAAAACATATTTGAAAACTAACTCTTCTTAAGTGTTGGTGAATAAGCCAAACGTGTGAGATACGTTACAATCTTTAATTAAGTAAAAAATAGGATGGAACCGTGTTAAATACACTCCTATGGATACCCAAAATATCCATAGGAGTTTTTTTATGGATTAAAGGGTAAAAATTTATAAAGGAGGGGATTTGTTATGATACAAATCAAATTAAAAGACGGAGCTATTTTAGAAGTTCCAAAAGGAAGCACTATTTTAGATGTTGCAAAAAAGATTAGCGAAGGATTAGCAAGAATGGCAACTTGTGGAGAAGTAGACGGAAATGTCAAAGACTTAAGATATGAATTACAAGAAGACTGCAATTTAGTAATTCATACTTTTAAAGAAGATGATTTAGAAGGTAAAAAAGCATATTGGCATACAACATCACATGTTATGGCTCAAGCTGTAAAAAGATTGTTTCCAAATGCAAAACTTGCAATTGGTCCAGCAATAGATAATGGATTTTATTATGATTTTGATGTAGAGACACCATTTACAGATGAAGATAAACTAAAAATAGAAGAAGAAATGAAAAAAATTATAAAAGAAG
The DNA here is from genome assembly GCA_947594095.1 of uncultured Clostridia bacterium. The sequence continues at coordinate 1,634 of CANQEA010000140.1, forward strand.
ATTTAGAAATTACAAGATTTTCTTTACCTAAAAAAGAAGCTCTTGAATTAATGAAAGACGAGCCATACAAACAAGAACTAATAAATGACTTACCAGAAGGAGAAGAAATTAGTTTTTATAAACAAGGAGATTTTACAGATTTATGTGCAGGACCACATTTATCAAGTACAGGAAAATTAAAGACTGTAAAAATACTTTCTTCATCAGGAGCTTACTGGAGAGGAAACGAAAAAAATAAAATGCTACAAAGAATTTATGCAATATCTTTTCCAAAAGCAAGTGAATTAGAAGAATATTTAAATTTATTAGAAGAAGCAAAACAAAGAGACCACAGAAAAATTGGTAAAGACTTAGAAATATTTATGACACATGAGTTAGTTGGAGCAGGACTTCCTATATATTTACCAAATGGTGCAACAATTAGAAGGATTCTAGAAAGATATATTCAAGATAAAGAATTACAATTAGGATATAGTCATGTTTATTCACCATCTCTTGCAAATGTTGAGTTATATAAAACAAGTGGACATTGGGATCATTATAAAGAAGATATGTTCCCAGTTATGAAAATGGAAAATGAAGAACTTGTTTTAAGACCAATGAACTGTCCACATCATATGCTAATTTATAAAAACAAATTACATTCTTATCGTGATTTACCAATTAGAATTGGTGAATTAGCACATGATTTTAGATATGAAAATAGTGGTAGTGTATGTGGTTTAGAGAGAGTTCGTCAAATGTGTCAAAATGATGCACATTTATTTGTTAGACCAGACCAAATAAAAGAAGAAGTAGGAAGAGTATTAAACTTAATTTTTGAAGTATATCAAAAAGATTTCGGATTTCCAGAATCTGCATTTTCATTTAGATTGTCATTAAGAGATAAAAACAATAAAGAAAAATATATAGATAACGACAAAATGTGGGAAACTGCTGAAAGTCAATTAAGAGAAATATTAAGAGAATTAAAAATTGATTTTTACGAAGCAGAAGGAGAAGCAGCATTTTATGGACCAAAAATTGATATACAAATTAAAACTGCACTTCAACATGATGTAACAATTCCAACATGTCAATTAGATTTTGCTTTGCCAGAAAGATTTGATTTAAGCTATATAGGAGAAGATGGAAAAGAGCATAGACCAGTTGTTATACATAGAGCGATTTTAGGTTCTTCTGATAGGTTTATTTCTTTCTTACTTGAGGAGACAAAAGGCTCTTTACCAATATGGGTTGCACCAACACAAGTAAAAATATTACCAATAACAGATAAACAACATGAATATGCAAAAGAACTAAAACAAAAATTCCTAAAAGAAGGAATAAGAGTTGTTCTAGACGATAAAAATGAAAAAATTGGATATAAAATTCGTGAAGCACAACTTGAAAAAGTACCATATATGCTTGTTATTGGACAAAAAGAAGTTGATGAAAATTTAGTTGCAATACGTTCTAGGAAAAATGGTGATGAAGGCACAATGAAACAAGATGAATTTATTTCAAAAGTAAAAAAAGAAATAGAAGATAAAGTTAGAGATTAGGAGGAAAAGTTGTGAAATTAGGAATTGTAGGATTACCAAATGTAGGAAAAAGTACATTATTTAATAGTATTACAAAAGCAGGAGCAGAATGTGCAAATTATCCATTTTGTACAATTGAACCAAATGTTGGGGTAGTTGCTGTACCAGATGAAAGATTAAATAAACTTACTGAAATTTATCATCCACAAAAAACAACACCTGCAGTTGTTGAATTTGTTGATATTGCAGGTTTGGTAAAAGGTGCAAGTAAGGGAGAAGGACTTGGAAACAAGTTCTTGTCCCACATTCGTGAAACAGATGCAATTTGTGAAGTTGTTAGATGTTTTGAAGATTCAAATGTTGTACATGTTGATGGAAGCATTGATCCTGTAAGAGATATTGAAACAATAAATTTAGAATTAATATTTGCAGATATTGAAACAGTTAATAAAAGAATAGATAAAGCAAAGAAAAACTTAAAAGCTGATAAAAAATATCAAGCAGAAATTGATTT
>CANQEA010000141.1 GCA_947594095.1 uncultured Clostridia bacterium
AGATAACTATAAATTATCGGAGGTTAAAAATGAATTATATGGTAAAACTTATTCTTTCAATAATAGGAATAATAATTTTTATTTTAGCCGCAATATTCTCTTCTATAAATACAGATAATGGCAACGCTATTTTTTTTGTAGCTATTTCAGCTTTAGCTGCATTTGTAGATGCATTTGTTTTTATGATTCCATTTGTTTTTCAATTGGTATCAATAGATTCATCAAAAATTGATCCTAATATCTATGATTACAATAATAAAAACTTTGTAGATAGAAAAGAAATTTATCGTGAAATTATAAATCAAATTAATACATTGGAAATCACTAAAGAAAAAACGATGTGGATAAGATTATTTGGAGAAGACGGAATTGGAAAAAAAGCATTAGTTTCAAAAATATTTCGAAGATATAAATATCCATTTAATAAATTTTACTTTTTAAGCAGTGAAGATAAAATTAAAATGATAGATCAAATGAAAAATAAGTATCCATTGAAAAATGCAAAGTACAGTGAAAGAATATACTTGCATAAACTGGCAAATGCTAAAAGAACATTTATTATAATAGAATCTGATTATAATAACATAGAACAACGTATAACAGAAATGTTATCCGATTGGAATAATACAATACAAGGCAACAGAAAATTAATTTTTATAACATTAGATAGTATCTCATCTATATCCAATTTAAAGAATCAATCTTACATTTTTGAATATGAGTTAAAAAGATTAGGAAATGAAGACTCCATAAAATTTATAAACAAATTATTAAAAAGTAATTCTGAAATCAATCCAAGCAATATTATAAAAATATCTAACGGATTGCCTGCCACAATTAAATTTATCTGTGATCAGTATAATAAAAATAAAAATATTATTGAACGAACTAATTGGTTAGAGCAATATCTAAAATTGAATGATGAAATAAAAAACGACTTTCTTATATTATGTCTTTTAACACTTATTGAAGGTAAAATTATCGAAAAAAATGTAAAAAAAATTATAAGCGATGATAATCTTAAACATCTAATTGCGCTAAAGATTTTAATAGTCACTAATGATTATAAATACTATGTACCAGTATGGCTTGTTAATACAATTATTCTTTCCAATCATTACAATAGTGATTTTTTGCATGGAGTAAAAACTTTATCTGAAAAATTACAATTAGCACCGAAAAAAATTAAAAAGATTAATGTATTAATAAACAAAGACACAGAAGAAATACTTAATTATATAAAAGAATTAGAAAGTCAAAAATTATATATACAAATAAAAGAATTATATAATAAATTATTGATAGAATATGATTATGAAAATAACGATCACAAAGAAATAATAATCACTTTTATGAAAGTATTATTGGAATTGGGAGAGTATGGCCTATTTAATTCATTATATACAAGGTATAATATTCCCATTACTGAAAAAATGCCTTATGAAGATTTTCAGTCAAATCTTTTAATTGCCGATTATTATCATTTAACCAGTCGATATGACGAATCAAATGCAATTTTTGAAACATTATTGATAAATACTGAATGGGGACAAAAGAAAACGAATGAATTAAAATTTTTTTTGGCCCATAATTTTAGGCATCAAGGAGAATTAAAAAAAGCAGGATTTTTATTCAATGAGTTAATGTCTATAAATGATATAAATAACAAATACTATGTACGTGCCGTCACTTCAATAGTAGCAATTGACTATTTTGAAGATAGAAAATTTAATCCAAAAGAAGCCATAAAAAGGTTAGAGCCTTTAACTTCTAATGAAAATGCAAAATATAATGTATATAGACATATTGCAAATATTTATAAGCGACAATCTAATACTTTGGACAAAGCAATTGATTTCTTAAAAGAAAAAATAAATGATTTGGAAAAAACACAATTACGAATTTTGCAAGATTATTATTTCGAATTGGCTGAATGCTACAGAATTAAATGTAAAAATAACAAATCTTATTATAATCACGCTTTTACATATTATAATAAAGCCTTATTATTTGCAGAACTTAATCACGATATTAACCTTAAAATAAATGTTCAAATTGGACGAATTCTTTTAAACTATTTAAAAGATGGACATAAGGATAGGCTAAAAAAATCCTTAGAAACCTTAATACCAGAGGCCTCTATCTCACATATTATAAGCTATTGTATCCTAACACTTTTGGCAACAGTTAACAATAATAATGATATTAGTGATCAACTTAAAGAAAGACATTTTTATCATTATTTAAAAGTTTTAGAATCAAAAGATGTAAATTCAATATATATTACCGTTATGTAATGCATGTTTTACTTTGTCAATTGTATTTTTATCAAATGTAAAGTGTATTTTCCTTGGTGGTAAATTATTTATTAGTTTTGAAATCTGTTTAAAGTTACATTTTGACCTCATTAATAGCATCAAGATCTCTGCAACTGAATCCCCTGCATTATTCCCCCAGTTAAAACGTGCTATTTGTTGAAAACCTAATCTTGCACCCTGTGTATCATAAATTTTTCTCCTTCTAATATTTAATGAAACGTCAGCCATAAGTGAGTTTTTTTCAAAAACATCAATGATCTTAGAAGGTAGCGATAACCATAATTGATGTGTATTTGAAAAATTCCCCTCACGGGTCTTGATAAGTTTTACTTTGTTTTTTTCTAATTTTGTTGCAACAGTATTCATAAACGAACGCATAACTTCAAAATATTTATCTCCAAAGTTATCCAATTCATACAATGAAAATAGAAGTGATACCACATTATTAAGTTGAACATTTCTTAAAAAATCAGGATTTACTTTTAAATCAACTTTTTCTGCTAAATCTATATTTCTAGTCATTATTAATCCACATGTTGGACCTGGTATTGTTTTGTGTGTTGCTCCCATCAAAATAAAATTATCTTGATCAGAAAACCATTTAAATGGATTTTCAATATTACCTGTAGCAATTAGACCTAGAATTTGTGTTGCATCATAAATCAATACTGTATTTTTTATATTAATCTTGTATAACTGTGGATGTTCTATCATATCAGATAAAGCTATCAAAATACCTTTTATATTATTTTCATAGATTATATTATTAATTTCCAAATAGTCAAAATCTTTTGCGACATAATCATATGGTAAATATATAGTTTTTAAACCAAGCCGTTCACATATAATTTTCATTGATGAGTGTCCACCGTATTCTGGTGATGTAATTAATATTGTATCTCCAATATTGAATAGAGCCATCAAAAGAGTAGTAATTGCATTAAGACCTGACAATGTTCTGGCATCAGAGTATTGGCAATTAAACAATTTGCAGCATTCATTCTGTAACGTAATATAGATATCAAATAATTTATCACTTCCGTGAAAATTATTTACATCAAGGTATTTCATTACACCACCCAAAACATATTTTTCTTGAAGAAAAGTGCTATGTGGAATTTTAACAAAATCAGATGAAATGTTTTCTGCTGCACACAAAGGAAGTGTTTTAAGTTCGTTTAAGTTTATATTATTATATATTTTCAAAAAATCATCTAAAGAATTGTTATTTATCATTTTGATTTTAACCTCCGATAATTTATAGTTATCTAATGTTAAAATAATTAATAAATGTTAAGGTTAACATAAAAAAGCAGTA
>CANQEA010000142.1 GCA_947594095.1 uncultured Clostridia bacterium
CCAGAAAATGAAAATTTACAAAGACAAATAACTTTACTTGCAAAAGCAAGCATTTGTACAATTGACTCTTTTTGTTTAGAAGTTTTAAGAAATAATTTTTACGAATTAGAAGGCATTTCTCCAAACTTTAGAATTGCTGAAGTAACAGAAACAGAGCTTCTAAAACAAGAGGTTCTAGAAGATTTATTTGAAGAAAAATATGAAAAACAAGATGGTGATTTTTTAAAGCTTGTTACTACATACACTAGCTACAAAGATGATATGCCACTCAAAGACCTAATTTTAAAAATCGATAATTATATGCAAAGTATGCCATTCCCTGAAAAGTGGTTAAAAGAAAAAGTGAAAATGTTAGATAGAACAGGAAAAGAACATGAAGATTTTGCAAAAACTGTATGGGGAGAAGCTTTGCTTCAAGAATTAGAAGAAGAATTAATTGATGGTATTACTATTTTAGAGGAGATTCAAAAGGATTTAGCAATAGAGCCTGAGCTAGAAGATTTTGAAAAAATAATTTCAAATGACATAGAAAAATTGTTGAACTTAAAGAATAACTTAGATAGTTGGGACAGAAGTTTTGAAATATCACAAGAGCGTATATTTGTAGACTGGTCAAGGAAAAAGGTTCAATCTAGTAAAAAAGATGAAGCAAAACAAATAAGAGATGAAGTTAAAAAGAGAGTTACAAAAAAAATAGAAAAAATACTTATTGAAAATTCAGAAGCAGCAAATGAAGATATGCAAGAAATGTATGATATTTTAGTTAAATTACAAAACGTCATATTAGAATTTGAAGAAGAGTTTTCAAAAAGAAAGAGAGAACAAAATATAGTTGATTTTAGTGATATTGAACATTTTGCACTTAAGTTATTAGTAAATGAAGATGAAGAAGGAAAAGTTGTTCCAACTGATGTTGCAAAAAAATATCAAGAAAAATTTGAAGAAATAGCAATTGATGAATATCAAGATAGCAACTTAGTACAAGAATATATTTTAACATCTGTATCTAAAGGAAACAACTTATTTATGGTAGGAGATGTAAAGCAAAGTATTTACAAATTCCGTCAGGCAATGCCAGAGTTATTTTTAAACAAATACGAAACATATGTAAGTAAGAAAGATAAAAAAGATAAAGACAACTTAAAAATACAATTATTTAAAAATTTTAGAAGTAGAGATAATGTTCTAAACTTTACAAATTTAGTTTTTGAAAATATTATGAGTAGCCTGCTTGGAGACATTGAATATAACGAAGAAGAATATTTAAATGTTGGTGCAAGTTATGAGGATATAGAACAAAATTTAGATACTGAAATTATGCTAATTGATTTAAAAGAACAAGAAGCTCAAAATGTAGAAAACATAGAAGAACAAGAAGAAATAGAAAAAATAGAAGATATAGAAATAGAGGCAAAACTGGTTGCAAAGAGAATAAAAGAATTAATAGACGAGAAATTTCAAGTATATGATAAAAAAATAGAAGGATTTAGAGATATTACATATAAAGATATAGTAATACTTTTAAGGTCGCCTAAAAATAAAGCACCTATTTATGAACAAGAATTGGCTAAACTAGATGTTCCAGTGTTTTCAGACAGTTCTCAAGAATATTTGGAGTCAATTGAAATAGAAACAATACTTAGTTTGTTAAAAATAATTGATAATCCAATGCAAGATATTCCACTAGTTACAGTTTTAAGGTCTAACATAGGAGACTTTACAGATAATGATTTAGTAGAAATTAGATTAAGTGATAAAACTGCAAGTTTTTATGAATGTTTGCAAAAAGCAAGACTAAATGTAAATGATAAATTAAGAGATAAAATACAAGACTTCTTAGATGACTTAGATAAATGGAGAAAAGAACAGGAGTATTTACAGTTAGATGAACTTATCTGGAAAATCTATACAGATACAGGATATTATAATTATGTTGGTTTAATGCCAAATGGAGAAGTAAGACAAGCAAATTTAAAAATGTTATTTGAAAGAGCAAAACAATATGAAACAGTTAGCTTTAAAGGACTATATAACTTTTTACGCTATATTGAAAGACTAAAAATAGGAAATGGAGATTTATCTTCTGCAAAAATAATTGGTGAAAATGACAATGTTGTTAGAATTATGAGTATTCATAAAAGTAAGGGATTAGAGTTTCCAGTTGTATTTCTAGCAGATTTAGGAAAACAATTTAATTTTATGGATCTAAATGAATCAATTTTATTACATCAGGAAATGGGAGTAGGCGTAAAATATATCGATTATGAAAAACAAATACAATATGATACATTAAGCAAACTTGCAATTAGAAATAAAATGCTTAAAGAAATATTATCTGAAGAAATGAGAATTTTATATGTTGCATTAACAAGAGCAAAAGAAAAGCTAATACTAACTGGTAGAGTACGAGATTATGAAAAACAAATAGAAAAAATGACAAAACAGGTAAATATGTATAGTAAGACACAAAACAAAATAAATCCTATTTTAGTCAAAAAATATAAAACATTTATGGATTGGATATTATTAGTTTATTTATATGAAATTGATAAAGAACTAAAACAAATTTCATTATCTGTTGTATCAAAAGAAGGATTAATTAATGGTTTAGAGTCAAAAGAAAAGGAAAAAATTGATATTAATAGTATTTTACAAAATTATAAAATAGATGAAAAAGACTATCAAAAAGTAGAAGACTTACTTAAATATGAATATGAAAATGTACTTGCAACAAAGATTCCAACAAAAACGTCTGTAACGAAAATAAAAGAGATGAAACAACAAGAAAAGCAAGGAGAAACAATAATTCAAGATAATGAAAAAACTACACAAGAAGAACCTAAGTTACTTGATTTTCCAACTCCAAATTTCTTGAAAAATAAGGAAGAAGAAAGAACGCTTACTGGAGCGCAAAAAGGTACAATAATTCACAAATGTATGCAAAGACTAAATGAAAAAATAGACTATGATTATGATAAGGTGGAAGAACTAGTCCAAGAACTTGTGTTAAAAGGTATTATTACACAAAACGAAGCAAAGCAAATAGATATTAATAAAATCTTGCAATTTACTAAGTCTAAAATTTGGGAAGATTTAAAAAATGCAAAAGAAGTATATAGAGAAAAACCATTTTATATAAATATACCTGCAAATGAGATATATAACAAAGATATAGAAGAAAAAGTTTTAGTACAGGGAATTATAGATTTATATTATATAGATGCACAAGATCAAATAACTTTAGTAGATTATAAGACTGATTATGTACAAAAAGGGCAAGAAAGCGAACTTATACAAAAGTACGAAGATCAATTAGAAATATATAAAAAGGCATTAGAAGAAGCCTTAGGTAAAAAGGTTAAAAATGTGTATATATATTCTACTTATTTAGGACAGATGTTGAAATTTTAATAGTTTCAAATAAAAAGTAAGGGTCACGCTAATTTTACTATACTTTATTGAGAATTTAAAGATAATTATAAAGGTATTGAAAATACTGTCAAAATTTGTTATAATATACATAAAGTTATAAAAAAGAAATGAGGAAATAATATGGATAGAATGAAAACATTCTTCATATATGCTTTAATTATAGTTGGGTTTTATCTGTTTTCAAA
>CANQEA010000143.1 GCA_947594095.1 uncultured Clostridia bacterium
TGGAAATCTAAATATGAAGAAACTAATTTAAAATATGAAGATGTACAAAATACAATTAATGAATATAAACAAACACAAACATCAACACAAGAAACAAATAATTTAGTGGATAAAGAATTAGAACAAGCAAATACAATAATGGGATTAACTGATGTAGAAGGAGAAGGAATAGTTATAACTATAAATGATTCTACAAATGAAGAAATAAGAAATATAGATTCAGATGATTTATTACTAATTGTTAACAGCTTAAAATCTGCAGGAGCAGAAGCAATATCTATAAATGATGAAAGAATTACAAATGTTTCAGACATTGTATATATAAATTATCAATTTATTAAAGTAAACGGTCAAAGGATACTTTCACCATATATTATAAAAGCTATAGGAGATCCTGCATATTTGGAAAGTTCACTTATTGGAAATGGTGGTCATATAGATAATTTAAGAAAAATTGGTCATAATGTTTTAATTGAAAAACAAAAAGTTAAAATTGAAAAATATAAAGATGAAATAAAAACTAAATATATAGAGGAGGAGTAAAAATGGTTTTAGGAGCAATTATAATTGGTTGTTTATTAGGAGCAATACTTGGAATGAATGCACCAATGATATCTTATACATATTCAAGTTATTTAGCTATTGCAATTGTAGCAGCGTTAGATTCAGTATTTGGAGGAATTGCATCAGTAATTAAGAAAAACTTTGATTTGAAAATATTTATATCAGGATTTTTTGGAAATGCAATACTTGCAATTTTATTAACACTACTTGGTCAAAAGTTAAATGTAGATATTTATTTAGCAGCAATTGTTGTATTTGTATGGAGAATGTTTACTAATTTAGCAATTATTAGAAGATATTATGTAGAAAAATGGACAGATAAAATAAAAGAAAAAACAAAATCAAATAAAGAAAATAACGAAACGACAGAAACCAAGCGAGAAGCGGGAAACAATTAACATAAAATGAGTTACAATATTACAAAAATATTTCTAAAATATTACAAAAATATTACAAAATCTATTGACTTTTTTAAAAAAATGTAATATATATACAGTTAGGAAATTTATACTAAAAAATGGAGGAATTAATGTGGCAATAGGAGATATCATTGTAGGTATTGATATAGGCACTAGTAAAGTTTGTACAGTAATTGGTGAAGTAAACAATTTTAGCCAAATAGAAATAATATCAAGTACCTCATATAAGTGTAACGGACTAAAGAAGGGTAGAATAATTAATGAAGACGAGATAACTCTAAGCGTAGCAAAAACCATTAAAGATGCAGAAGATGAAACAAATTTAAAAATAAACTCAGCCTATGTCACCATTCCAGGTAAATATACAACAATAGTACAAAACAGTATTACAAAAGAAGTAAAAGATAAATATGCTGGAATTTCAATAAGAGATGTACAAAATGCTATTATGCAAGTAAAAGACATAGAAATTCCAGAAGGTGAAACTCTAATTGATATAGTACCAGATAAAATCACGTTAGAGAATGGAACAGTTGTGGCAGATCCAGTTGGAAGTCTAAGTTCTAGTTTTACATTAGAAGCACAAGTTATTTTAGCAAAAAGAGATTATGTTAGACAATTGACATCTATTTTAAAAAGGGCAGGGCTAGAAATAGATGGAATAGTACCACTTACGCTTGCAGAAAGAAATTTAGTATTAGATAGTAACGAATTACATGACAATATAATGTTATTAGATATTGGAGCTGGAAATACAGACATAGGAGTTTTTGAGGGGTCTAAGTTTATTTACACAAATTCTATTCCTCTGGGTGGAAACAATATAACAAACGATATAGCGCTTGTTTTAAACATAACAGAAGAAGAAGCAGATAAATTAAAAAGACAATATGGACTTGCTCTTAAATCATTTATTGATAATGATAACGACATTATTTTAAATACTTGTAAAGATAAAAGCAAAAATAAAATAATAAAAAGCTCACAGCTTATTGAAATTATTGAAGCAAGAATAGAAGAAATATTCTCAATAATAAATAAAGATATTACAACTCAAGGAATCAAATCAAAAATAAATAATGTAGTATTAACTGGACAAGGTATAGTAAATATCAATAAAAGTGATGTAGCAGGAAAGATAAATTTAAATATACCTGTTAAAATATCAACAGGAAGACTTATCAGCACAGTAAAACCAATGTATAGAGCAAGCTATGCTTTAGTTAGATATATTGCATCAAGACCATTTACTAAAACAGTATCTAGTAGTATAGACACACAAAATAGTGAAAGCTTTTTCAAAGTGTTAAAAGAAAGGATTAAAGAATTCTTTTACAGTTAAAAGTTATTAATTTTAAAAACATAAATTTAAACAATATAAGGGAGGAAATATCAGATGATGGAATATAACAATAATGAAGACAATATTTCTATGATGGATGGAACAGCAACAATAAAAGTAATAGGTGTAGGTGGAGCAGGAAATAATGCCGTAAATAGAATGATAGAAGCAGGAATTAAAGGAGTAGACTTTATTTCTGTTAATACAGATAGACAAGCACTTCAAAATTCAAAAGCAAATACAAAAATTCAAATAGGAGAAAAAATTACAAGAGGACTAGGAGCAGGAGCAAATCCTGATATTGGGGCACAATCAGCAGAAGAAAGCAAATCAGAAATCGCAGAAGTATTAAGAGGAGCAGATATGGTATTTGTTACTGCCGGAATGGGTGGAGGAACAGGTACAGGTGCAGCTCCAATAGTTGCACATGCAGCTAAAGAAATGGGAATTTTAACAATAGGTGTTGTAACAAAACCATTCACATTTGAAGGAAAGAAAAGATTATCACAAGCAGAACGTGGAATTGAAAGTTTAAAAGGAAAGGTAGACACATTAGTTGTAATTCCAAACGATAAATTACTACAAATTATTGATAGAAAAACATCAATCATTGAAGCTTTTAGGATGGCTGATGACGTTTTAAGACAAGGTGTACAAGGTATTTCAGACTTAATTGCCATACCAGGACTTGTAAACTTAGATTTTGCTGATGTAAAAACAATTATGCTAAATACAGGAATGGCTCATATGGGAGTTGGACGTGCATCTGGAGAAAACAGAGCAGAAGATGCCGCAAAAGAAGCTATCCAAAGTCCATTGCTAGAAACATCAATTGAAGGTGCAAGAGGAGTTATTATTAATATTACAGGTGGAGAAGATTTAGGTTTACACGAAGTAAATACAGCAGCAGAATTAGTTCAAAGAAGTGTTGACCCAGAAGCAAACATTATCTTTGGTACAGTTACAGACCCAACTATGGAAGATGAAATTCAAATTACAGTTATTGCAACAGGATTTGAAAAAAATGAACCACTTTCAAGTATTGGTGTAGATAATATAGTATCAAAAGCTTGGGATAAGAAAATCAACTCTGTTGGAGGAAATTCTATTCCATCAAGTTCAGATATGAGTTCATCACAAAATGATTTAGATATTCCATCTTTTTTAAGAAAAAACAAAAATAAAGGAATGTAATTAAATTTGGTTAAAATTAGAAATGATATTTTCATATATCCAATCTTTGGACCTTATTATACGAGATATAATAAGGTCTTT
>CANQEA010000144.1 GCA_947594095.1 uncultured Clostridia bacterium
GTTAGAATAAGTACAGATAATTCTAATGTAGAAGTAGGAGATACAGTTAATATAACAGTATCTCAATATGAAGCAGGAGGGGAACAACTAAATAAATCAAAATATGTTGAGTTTGAATTAACATATGACAAAGAAATATTTGAATATCAACAAGTTCCAGAAGGATTTAATGGGCAAAAAACAGACGGAATGATTAAAGTAACAACAAATCCACCTCATGGAACTGCTGATATCTCAAGTGTAACTTTAACATTTAAAGCATTAAAAGCAACAAATAAATCAGCCTTTACTGTTAGTAATTTTAAATATGGAGATGATTCTGGAAATACACAAACAGCAAGTTATAATGTAAAAAGCATTAATGTAAAAGTAAGAGAAAAATATGAAGGAACAGTAAGCATACAAGCTGATAAAACAAGCATACCAGTTGAAAGAAAAGTTAATATATCTTTAGCACAAACAACACCAACAAATTATGTTGAAGCAATAGTTTCATACGATAAAGCACATTTTGAATTTATTGGACCAGCAAATGAAAGTTATGAAGCAAATGAAACTGAAGATGGAAAAATTACTGTAAAAGCATCAGGAACAGATATAACAGATGTAACACTATTATTTAAAGGAATAGCAGAAACAGAAGAAAATTCTAAAAGTTGGTTTACAATTGAAAGCTATAAAGCCGGAAGTGACAGCGAAGAAGCTGGAAGTGCACATTTTTACAGTTCAAAAGCAGTATCTGTTTCAGTTACACCAAGAAATAATTCAATGGTTGAAATAAAAACAGACTTAATTGACAATACTGCAAAAGTAGGAGATGCTTTTATAGTAACAGTATCTCAAGACAAACCTACAGATTATCTACAATTTGACTTATTCTATAACCAAGATGTATTAGGATATATAGATTTAGGCAGTAATGATGCAGATGTTATAACAACATCAGAAGACAATATGCTTAGTGTATCAGCAACTGGAAGCCAAATATCTGAAATTAATTTAGTATTTAAAGCATTAAAACTTACAGATGAAACAAATAATGGATATATAACAGTAAGTAACTTCCTTTCTGGAGATAATGCAGGAGATACAGATGAAGCAGATTATAGTATCCAACGAGTAGATATTAAAGTATTAGAAACTGAGCCAGAATTACCAATAGATGAATTACCAGCTACAGGTTCAATTATACCTACACTTATGGCAGAAATTATTGCATTAGTAACAGCAGGAGTTATAGTTTCAAAAAAAAGTAGATAATATATTATAAATCTTCTATAATACTGAAATTTATTGTCTAGGAAAATTGCTTTCCTAGACAATAAAATTGTAAAGGAGTTTCTAAATGGAAAAGAAAAAAGAGAAAAGCAAAATTATTTATTATATTCTTTTTGGGATAATTATTATTTGTAATGTTTATATAATATATAGTAATAATTTATTTGAAATAGGAAAGAAAAATCAGAATGATAGTCAAGCAACTAAAATGAGCACACAAGAGACAATAGAAGAAAATATAATAGAAGGAAATGCAATAACAGAACAACAAGCAGATCAACCAGTAGAAGAAACAGAAAACGAAACAAATACTATACAAGAGCAAGCAAATGTAAATAATGATGAAAAAATTCCAGATAAAATGGGAGGATATGAAGTATTAGGAAAACTTGTAATAGAAAAAGTCAATATTAATAAAAATATACTAAGTACATCAAATGATGATTCATTAAAAATATCTGCAGTTAAATTATATGGACCAAACATAAACAAAGTAGGAAATTTTTGTATTTGTGGACATAACTGGAAAGGTATGTTAAAAAGAGCTCTAGAACTAAAAGTAGGGGATACGTTTTATTTAATTGATAAAGAAACTTTAAATAGAGTAGACTATAAAATTTATAACATATATTCTTGTATGCCTCGAGAAGTAGATTGTTTAAAACAAAATACAAATGGAAAAAAAGAAGTAACAATAATTACATGTAACCCAGGTGGAGTAACGAGGTTTATAATAAAAGCAAGAGAGATATAAAAGATGTTTTTTGGGACGGGGTCAAAAAACATCTTTTAAAGTTTGAGAAATTTCGTAAAATATTACAAAATTTAATGTCGAATAGGGTAGAAATTTTTAAATTATTGTAGTATAATAAATATTGGCTTATGTTAAACAACAAAAAAATAGTACAATAATTTAAAAAAAGGGAGTAAAAGCATGTTAAAAAAATATTATCCATACGAATATGTAGAAAGTGTTTTCACTATAAATTACGAAAAACTATATGAATTAGGATTTAGAGGAATTATTTTTGATGTTGACAATACATTAGTTCCACACGGCGAAGATTCCACTCCAGAAGTAGATGCATTATTTAAAAAAATACAAGATATGGGATTTAAAACATATATATTATCTGATAATGGAAAAAAGAGATTAAATAGATTTTTAGAAAATATAGATTGTGAATACATAGATAATGCAGACAAGCCAAAACCAGATAATTATTATAAAGCTATAGAAAATATGGAATTAGAGAAAAGTAAGGTAGTTTATATTGGAGATCAGGTGTTTACAGATATTTTAGGTGCAAATAGATGTGGAATTGCTAGTATCTTAGTTAAATTCATCGGATATTATACAGAAACAAAAATTGGCATAAAACGTAATATTGAAAAAATTATTTTAAAAATATATATGAAAAGTAAAAAATATCAACATAGACTTGGAAATATAGAAATTAAAGGAGAAAAAATGGAAGAAAAAAGCAAAAAATTATTTAGTCAAAGAAATCAATTATTTTTTAAAATTGCTGTTCAAAAAGGAATAATACAAAGAGATATTAAAAATTTATTAAGTAAAGAAAAGTTTGCTAAAAATAAATCTACAGAAAAATTACCTAATGTTGTTTCTAGCTATAATTCTTATTTAATAAAAAAAGGAACAGAATTAGACCTTCAAGAAAATAAAGTAGTTAATGTAAAAATAGCTTCAAGTAAAATTAATGAATTAATTATTCATCCAGGTGAAACATTTTCATATTGGAGAACTATAGGTACAGTGACTAAAAGAAAGGGATATAAAGAAGGAAGAGTATTAAGAAACAATAAACTTCAAGCAGGTATGGGAGGAGGACTTTGTAATTTGGCAAATACAATAAATTTGTTAGTTTTAAATAGCCCATTAAAAATAACAGAATTCCATACTCATTCTGATGCATTAGCGCCTGATTATGGCGAGAGAATTCCGTTAAAAGATGGTACATGTGTTGGATATAATTATATTGATTATAGATTTAAAAATACAACTGATCAAGACATTCAATTGCTTTTGTGGGTTGAAGATAAAACTTTATACGGGGAATTAAGAAGCCAAAGTGAATTTCCATGGAGATATGAGATTACAGAAGAAGGTCATCATTTCCAAAAAGAGGGAGAAGACTACTATAGAGTATCAAAAATTTACCAAAATAAAATAGAAAAATCTTCAGGTAAAATCCTAGAAAAGAATCTAATTTGGGATAATCATTCAAAAGTAATGTATGATCATGATTTAATTCCAAAAGAATTAATAAAAAACTAATTGCATAAAAA
>CANQEA010000145.1 GCA_947594095.1 uncultured Clostridia bacterium
GATCAATTCAATATTATATGTGCATCTTTAGGTTTAGTTTTAATTCATGCTCGTCCTTATTCTGGAGCTAGTAAAGGTTATGGGTCAAAAAAAATTATGGGACATTTGTTAAAGAAAGTCCTTTTTTTATTACGCTTTCTTTCTTTTTTTGTCCCATAATTTTATAATATTTCCCTGTAGATTTCTAGTGATCTACAATTTGAAAGGGAGGGACTTATAATGAAAAGTCAAAATTTGCTAGAATTAATTAAACAGACAGAAAGTGAGGTGAAAAGATTAGGATACAGTGTATCTTCTCAAAAAAATTATTCTAAAATTTGGAATAAATTGAAAGAATACTGTGAAGGTAAATATACTGAATATACTATCGATATAGGCAATCAGTTTTTAGAAGATGTGTTTAATATATCTGAATCTTATTATTTAGAAAAAGGACATCATGATTCTTATCGTTCAATAATGATATTAAATTCTTATATGTGTTATGGGAAAATATATACTAAATATTTTATTAAAAAACACAACTTAAATGAATTCTATCAAAGTCTATTTGATGAATATTTAAATTATTGTACAACTAATAATAATTCTATTAAAACGATTCAATATAAGAATTATGCTATTAAGAGATTTTTATTAATTTTATCTGAAAATAGTATTACTGATTTAAATAATATTACCTTTGATATGGTTAAAGAATATTTAGAATCTCTTGTCAATCTTAGCCAAAATTCTTTAAAGATTTATATGTATTCACTAAGAGATTTTCTAAGATTTTTATATTCAACGAAAAAAATAAATATTAAATTAGAATATTTAGTACCATCAATAAAAATAAGTAAATATCCAAATATTCCATCTGTATGGAAGAAAGAAGATATAAAAAGAATGATTGATGTAATAGATACACAAAATCCTATTGGAAAAAGAGATTACGCAATGTTACTACTTGTGGCAAAGTTAGGTATAAGAGTAATGGACTTAAAACATTTAACTATTAATAATATTGACTGGAAAAAGAAAAATATTAATTTTATAATGTCTAAAACTAAACAACAGATAAGCTTACCATTACCAAATGATATTGGCTGGGCAATTATTGATTATCTAAAAAATGGTAGACCAGCATGTGATTCTAAAATAATATTTATAAGGCATGTTAAACCAATTGGTCCGTTTTCTGATTTTGATGCACTATCAGGAATTATTAAAAAATATATGAATTTAGCAAAAATAAAAATCGACGATGATGACTATCATAAAAAAGGAATGCATTCTTTAAGACACAGTTTGGCAACTAATTTGTTAAAGAATAACATTCAGATAGATAGTATATCATCAATATTAGGACATAACAATAGAAGTTCAGTAAGTTATTATTTAAAAGTTGATACAGATAAATTAATTGAATGTTGTGGCGATGATGAGTATTATGAAATATAGTGAAGAATTATTTAATAGTACTTTTTCTAACGAATTAGCTAATTATCTAAATGAAAAAGAATTATTGGGTCAACAAACTAAATCACTATTTTTCCAATTAAGGGATTTTGATAATATGTGTAGACAACTAAATATTAGTGAGAACATTTTAACAAAAGAAATCGTTAAAAGCTGGCTAAAAAGAAAGACAAACGAATCACTAAATAATTTATCAAAAAGGGCTAGTATTATTAGATGCTTTGGAAAATATATGTATAGATTTAATATAAAAAATTACATATTACCTTCTAAGTTATATCCTGTTAAAGAAAAATATTATCCACATATATATACTAAGGATGAAATAAAAAGACTATTTTATATTATTGATAATATTGAAGCTACTTCATCAAAAGATTATAAACCAGATGCAATGCCTATTATCTACAGATTGCTATTATTCACTGGAATGAGAATAAATGAAATATTATCATTAAAAATTAAAAATATTAATTACAACGAAAATACTATTATAGTCAAAAATGCTAAAAATCATAAAGATAGATTGATAATAATATCGGATAAATTGGGTAATAAATTGAAAGAGTATAATGATAAACACAATAATTTTGCTGATAATGATGAATATTTTTTTAGAAATTCATTTAATAAAAAAGTTACGGTTGATTCTTTTTATGAATATTTTAGAAAATATTTATGGCAAGCAAATATCCATCATACTGGTCATGGTCCAAGAGTACATGATTTTAGACACACTTTTACTGTTAATTGTATTCATAAATGGCTAATTGAAGGTAAAGATTTAAAAGTATTTCTTCCATACTTACAAACATATTTAGGACATGAAACTATAGAGGCAACTTATTATTACTATAATATGACTTTAGGAATATATCCATATTTAGAAAACAAAAGTACTAATATAAATGATATTATCCCAGTGTTAGAAGAGGAGATTGATGATAATGAATAAATTTTCAAAATATATGACAGATTTTTTTACAAATTATCTAAAACAAGAAAAAGGGTGTTCCAATAATACTATTTTAGCTTATAGAGATACTTTTAAATTGTTTTTAAAATTTCTCAAGAATAAAAAAATAAATATTAAAAATTTTGATATAGAAGATTTTACTAAAGACCTAGTAATAGAATTTTTGGATGATGTCGAATCAAGAAGTAGTATAGCAACTAGAAATATTAGAAAAGCTGCCATAAATTCGTTTTGTAATTATGTATTATATGAAGAACCAGCAAGTTTAGAAAATATAAATAGTATATTATCAATATCACCAAAAAAAGCCACACATAAATTAGTAGAATATTTAAGTGATTCTGATATGAAATTGTTATTAGAACAACCAGATATTAATAAACAAAAAGAAAAGAATGATCTCATATTATTAAGTGTATTATATGATACAGGAGCTAGAATTAGTGAGTTTTTAAATATTAAATTAAAGGATGTTTCATTACAAAAACCCTATTCAATAAAAGTATTAGGAAAAGGTAATAAATGCCGAGAAATACCAATATTGGGAAAAACAGCTAACCTATTAAAAAAGTATATTGATGAAAATAATATAATTCAATCTGAACAATATTTATTTTGTAATAGTCGTGGAGAAAAATATTCTAGAAAAGGTATTTCACATAAAATAGATAAATACTCAAACAGAGCCAAAACCAAAAGTCAAACATTTCCGGATAAAGTGCATCCTCATATGTTCAGGCACACCAAAGCGGTATCGATGTTAAATAGTGGTATCGATATATTAATAATAAGTAATTTTCTTGGGCATAGTTCAATTGAAACAACGATGGTGTATGCAAAGATAACTGATGAAAATAAAAGAAAAATACTTGAAAATGCTTATTTTGATACTGAAAGTAAAGAGTTGCCAGATTGGATTAAAAACAACGATATAATGGAATTTTTAGAATCATTACAATAAAATTATGGGACAAAAAAAGAAAGAAAGCGTAATAAAAAAAGGACTTTCTTTAACAAATGTCCCATAATTTTTTTTGACCCATAACCTTTATTATGTGACATGTCACATAATAAAGGAAAAATTGAAAGATTTTTTCATACGATGAAAGAAACATGGATGCGAGGACTTAATTGGAATGAAATTAATA
>CANQEA010000146.1 GCA_947594095.1 uncultured Clostridia bacterium
CCTATATCAGAAATATTTTGTGAGATTATTAATAATACAAGTAAAAATGTAGGAAAAGTATTTAATTTAGCAAAAGATAATTTGGAAAATAACAATGCACAAGATGCTTGGATAGATGCTGTGAAATTATCAGAAAATAATTTAACAGATGAAGATAAAAAAGTTTTACAGATGTTTGGTAAATTACTTGGACAAACAGATGTAGAAGGTCAAATTAGCCAAATAGATATTACACAAGAAATGTTAGATAAACAGATACAAGAAGCTTTAATTTTAAAACAAAAAAATGAAAAACTATATAATAAATTAGGGGCAACTATTGGACTAGCAATAGTAATTTTATTAATTTAAAATTTGGTTTAAAGTTAGGTTGAAAATAATTATAATTTTTTAACTAATATGAACCTACGAAAGGGAATGTGTTAAATATGGATATAAATTTACTTTTTAAAATAGCTGCAATTGGTATATTGGTAGCAGTATTACATCAAGTTTTAGTAAGAGCAGGAAGAGAAGACCAAGCAATGATGACAACACTTGCAGGGCTTGTGATAGTACTTACTATGGTAATTAAAGAAATAAGTAGTTTATTTGATACAGTAAGAACAATATTTAATTTATAAAAGATGAAAGGAATGATAGTTATAGATGTTATTAAAATAATAGGTATAGCAATAGCTTCAGTAATTATAATTATTGTAATAAAACAGTATAAGCCAGAATTTGCTGTTTATATTAGTTTGATTACAGGCATTTTAATTTTGTATTTAGTAATGGACAACCTAACATCAATAATTGAACTTTTAAAATCAATTAGTGAAAAAGCATCAATAAACAGCAGTTTCTTAAATTTATTATTAAAAATTACAGGGATTGCAATTTTAGCTGAATTTGCAGTTAGTGTTTGCAAAGATTCAGGAGAAACTGCAATTGCAAGTAAGATAGAACTTGGAAGCAAAATAATTATAGTTTCAATGTCTGTACCTATTATTTCTAGTTTATTAGAACTTATTCTTCAAATTCTGTAATTTGATTGTGAAAGGAAGCTATTTGTACTAATGAAAAAAGTAATATTTTGTGTATTTTTAATAATTCTGTTATTTTTAACACCAACGTCATTGGCAATTGAAGAACAAACTTTAAATAGAGAAAAAGAAAAATTAGGAGTTGAGGAATTTGTAGAAAATTCAGAAAGTTATAAAGGTGAATTTTGGGAAGATGTTAATATAAAAGATATTTTAAATGATGCAATAAGCGGAGAAGTAGATAATAACACATTACTTGATAAAGTATTTAGTTTATTTGGAAAAGAGTTTTTAAGTAGTTTTAAAACTATAGTAACTATTTTAGTAATTATAGTAATACATAGTATTTTAAAAAGTATTAGTGATAATTTAGAAAATGATGGAATATCTAAATTAATATTTTATGTACAATTTATTTTAATTGTAACAATTGTTATGACAAACTTTTCAAGCATAATTCAGATGGTAAGAGATACTT
This sequence comes from uncultured Clostridia bacterium, assembly GCA_947594095.1. The sequence goes on from CANQEA010000146.1 coordinate 1,504, forward strand.
GTACAAATCTAATTGCATTTATGAATATGTTAGTTCCTTTACTTATTTCATTAATGCTATACACAGGAAATATACAAGCAGGTGGAATTTTAGAGCCTATAATTTTGTTTATGATAAATTTTGTAGGTAATATAATACAAGGAGTTATTTTGCCACTTGTTATTATTAGTGCAAGTATTGTTGTAGTATCTAAACTTTCTGATGAAGTTCAAATAAATAAACTTGCAAAATTTTTACAATCAGGAGTGGTTTGGTTTTTAGGAATTATTTTAACAATTTTTGTTGGAGTTGTTTCGCTAGAGGGAACACTTGCAAATAATGTTGATAGTGTAACTGCAAAAGCCACAAAAAATGTTGTAAGTACTGCAGTTCCAATAGTTGGTAAAATTCTAGGAGATGCAACTGAGACTGTTCTTGGTTGTGGAATGATTTTAAAAAATGCTGTAGGTTTAGTTGGTGTACTTATTATTTTGGGTTTATGTGTTGTTCCAATTTTAAAAATGGCAACTTTAACTATTTCTTATAAACTGCTGGCAAGTATATGCCAACCAATTGCTGATAAAAAGATAGTAAGCTTAATAGAACAAATTGGGGATATTTTTAAAATATTTTTAGCAATTTTAACTGCTATTTCTGTGATGCTAATTATTGGAACGGCTTTAGTTATGAAGATTTCGTCTATATGAAGGTGAAAAAATGATAGAAGTTCTTAATTCTTGGGCAAAAGGAATTGGTTTTGCAATTGTAATTGTTGCAATTTTAGAAATGTTATTGCCTAATAATAAAACTAAAAAATATATTAAAGTAGTAATGGGAATTTATATTTTATTTAGTATAATTTCACCATTTATAAAAAATAAGGATTTATTTAAAGAAAATAATTTTGATATTACAAAATATGCAAACTATTCTGCAGAGGCAACTTCGGTAAACCAAACATCTATGGATAAAAGAATAGAAGAATTATATACAGAAGAATTGGAAAAAGATATAACAGAAAAAGTAGAAAAACAAGGATATAGTGTTTCAAAATGTAAAGTAGATGCAGATATCACAAAAGGAGAAGATGAAAGCAACATTACAAAAATACAATTACAAGTAAAAAAAGATGAAAGTAAAAAAGAAGAAAAAAATGAAACAACAGAAAATAAAATAGTTACAGAAATTCAAAAAATTAAAGAAATTGATACAAAAGTAGAAAAAGAACAAAATAATGAAAAAATAAGTAAAACAGATATTCAAAACCTGAAAAAATTTTTGATTGATGAATATGGAGTTGATGAAAAATGTTTACAGATAAATTAAAAGGATTTATAAATAAGCATGTAAAAGAAGGAAATAATAAGAAAAATATTGAAAGTTTAATCTTTTTTATAATTTTATTAGTTATTACTATAATAATTATAAATAACATATGGCAAGGAGATAAAACAACAAATAAACAAGATAATACTGTTAATTCAAAACAATTAGCAGTTAAAGATAGTAAAAGTAATGATAATCAAAATGGCAGTTCAGATGACTTAGAAATTAAACTAGAAAATATATTATCAAAAATACAAGGTGTTGGAGATGTAAGAGTTATGCTTAACTTTTCAGAATCAAAACAAGTAGTTGCAATGTTTAATGAAAATTCAAAAGTAAGCAATACAGAGGAAACAGATACATCAGGTGGAGTAAGAAAAATTCAAGAAACAGATACTCAAAAAGATGTAATTTATCAAGAAGAAAATGGAGAAAAAACACCAATGACTGAAAAAATAATTGAACCTAAAATAGAAGGTGCAATTATTACTGCAAAAGGTGCAAGTGATGTTAATGTGAAAACAAATATTGTTCAAGCAGTAGAGGCTGTAACAGGTCTTGCAACACATAAAATTCAGGTTTTTGAAATGCAATAATTATATATTTTGGAGGTACATTTTATGAAGTTTTTAAAGAAAAATCAAATTATTATTTATGTTTTAGCATTAATGCTAATGACAGCAGGATATTTAAACTATGTTTCTAATCACAAGGA
>CANQEA010000147.1 GCA_947594095.1 uncultured Clostridia bacterium
AAATAGAATGGAACATTGAATTTTAAGAAATAATGATATTTTTGGACTTTTCCTATTCCTGCACATGGAGGAGAAGATAGTGGTGCTGTTGGTAATGGAATAACTGAAAAAAATTTAACTTTAGATATAAGTAAATATATGTATGATAGATTTAAAGAATTAGGGATACCTGTAGCTTTAACTAGAGATACTGATGTTAATTTATCTAGTGATGTAAGACCAAATACTGCATTATCTAAATTTGGTAATGATAAAGATGTAATTATTATTTCTAATCACATTAATGCAGGAGGTGCGCAAGCAGATTTTGTGATTATGTATAATCATTCATAAGCATCTTTATTTTTGCACATTTTTATTAATTTCATTTTATAATTTTCTAACTTGGCTATTTTAGATTTTTATTGAAAAATATCGTCAATATAATAAATTTTATAAAAAATATGTTATAATAAAAAACTCGAGGAGGTTCGTAATGAAAGAAGATGGTATTATCGAAGATAAAAATAATAAAAGTTTTAATTTATATTATTTAAATTTAAACAAAGTTTATGAATTATCAATGATGATAAATAATGTTGTAGCTACAAATATTCAAAAGGAAAAATATAATTCAACTAAAAAATCTAAAAGTATAAAGGCTTCTATTGGTGGAACTATTGAAGCAGATAGTAACTATTTATCTAGTATTAAGTCGGTAATAGGTTCTAATCGGTCTTCAGAGTATTCATCATCATCAAAATTAATTGAAAATTTAGATATAAAAACTACAAAATCTATTTTACTTAACAGAATAAAAGAAAAATGTATTAGCACCAAGCAACTAGAAAATTGTAAAGAAGGAGATTTAATAGAAATAGATAATATTAATTTATCTATTTTGGATAGGACTACTTTACAACAAATGTTACTATTAAAACGCGATGCTCTAAAGGGAATTAAAGTAGAAGGAATAGATATAAATAATATCATAGCTTCAATGATAAAAGACTATTCGTATATATTAGTTGGTGCAAGTTGTGATACAAATGATAAAATAATAATTAAAATTCCTTTTGAAATGGAAAATGAGTTTGAGAATAATTATAGTGTAGATGATGTATTATTAGGAAAGGTAAGCTTAATAGGTATATATAAAAGCAGGAATAAATTATCAGATATAGCAAGCAATACATTTAATTATTTTACTAATATTGGGGTAAAGGAAGAAAATAGTTCTAAAATTATACAAAGTAATTATGATTTGAAATCAGAGCCATTATCTAATGTTAACAGCACTGAAGAATATCATTATATTGATATAATAGCAATAATTCAAGAAGTACATTTTAAAGAAGAGGCTAAAACATCTACAATTCCTTGGTACAAGAGATTATTTAAAAATAAAAAGAAGGTTAATAATGAGAAGTAATTTATATTATTATAGAAATAAAGCTGAGTTTGATCAATATTATGTTGAAAATAGTCAAAATGTAGTTGGCGCTGAAATTTTGGATCCAAGTATTTACAATGAAAAAATTATTAATTCTATAATAGATATTACAGATTTAATATTGTATGTAAATATAGAAAAAATGTATAGATACTCCATAAGATTAAGTTTAAAAAAATTAGATGAAAGCAATAAGTTAATTATTCATAAAGATTTTGTAGACACAGCAATGAACGTTTTTCCTTTATTATTTGACAAAGCTATTCCTATTTATGACAAAGATGAAGGAAGAAGCATATTAAAGAAGAATATAAGACATAAAATTTATTATTATAATTCAAAAGAACTGAACGAGATAGAAAATGAATGTAATAAGAGAAAAATTATATTAACAAATTTTGCAGGTGTTCAAAAATTTAATAATTATGAAAACGATTTAATGATAGATATAACCAATACATTATATAGTTTTAAAGGTGCCGAACATATTATTTATCTTTTAGAACAATTTTTCTCAACTATGAGTGAAAAAGTTACAATAATTGTAGATGTACAAAAATTAGATGATGTTAAAAAATATTTAAGACTTACTTTTTCAGAATATGTAGATATTTCAAAATTATTTGAAAATATTACGCCTGCACTGTTGGAAAAAGAAGAAAAAGAAAAATTAAAACGTATAATTGATTTGAAAGACGAAGAAATTAATAATTTGTTTTTCAATATAGATACAAAACTTATTGGACATAAGAGATTTAAAGATGAGTTAAAAAATAAGTTGAAAAAATTTCTACAAATAAATAAAATAGGAAGGCAAAAAATTTTTTCAATGTTTTTATTAGGTCAACCAGGTTTGGGTAAAACGGAAATTGGAAAAATAATAAGTAAGACAATAAATCCAAATTCCAAAATTATTAAAATTAATTTTGGAAACTATTCTAGCCAAGATGCTTTGAATAGTCTTATTGGTAGTCCAGCAGGATATATAGGATGTGATGGAGGAGAATTGAGTAAAAAGGTTAGCAATAATTCTGTTGGCGTTGTAATATGTGATGAGTTTGAAAAAGCAGATTCAGAAATAAAAAACTTTTTTTTAGAATTACTAGAGGATGGGAAATTTACTGATTCTATGAGTAGAGAATATGATTTAAATGGGTATATTATTATATTTACATCTAATATTAAAAATGTAAGTGATTTTGATTCTAAAATGTCTCCAGAATTTAAATCAAGAATTAATTTAATATGTGAATTTAAACAATTGACTGATAAAGAAAAAATAGATTATATAAATTATCAAATTAAAGAATTAAAAAAAGATATAGAAAGAAATTCTATAAAACATAAGAAAATACCTGATAATATAGATATCCAATACAAGGATACAAATGATTTGAGAGAACTTAGAGATAGAGTTTATAATAAAATTTTAGAATATATTGATTAAAAATATATGTATAATTTTGCGTAATTAAATTTTTAAATATAGTGATATATCATTGGATTTTTGTTATAATAATATTGAGAAAAAGGAGGTAATTTTATGGATGAAATAACTTATGATAAAGTACAAGAAGAAAGCAATTCAAAAGTAAAACAATTATATTGGAATATAGCATTTGGCCTTCAAGATGTTGATGGATTAAAACCTTCTAAATATATGAAAGAACTATCTGAAGAACATATCCAAGGTAAAAAGACTTATCAAGAAGTTCAAAATGAAATAACTTCCTATTATAGTAAAAATAAGGATAATCATGATGACGATGATGAAGAAGAAGCTGATGAAGTTGCAACTGCTATATATGAAATATTAAGTGATAAATCATTTAGATTTGATTTTCTAACTTTTAAAAATTATCATAAAAGATTATTTACTAATTTAGATAAAGGAAAATATAATCCTGGAGTATTTAGAACTTATAATTTTACAAAAGATGAGCCTGTACTTAATGGAGATACAGTTCAATATCAATCCTATGATTTAATTGAAGAAACTTTAAAATATGATTTTAATGAAGAAA
>CANQEA010000148.1 GCA_947594095.1 uncultured Clostridia bacterium
GTGTCTAAGTCAACATTACCTAATAGTTTAAGATTTTTTTCGTAACTTGCATCTTTATTTTGTGTATATGTTTCCATCATTTTTGCTATTTCTTCTGTTGTAAGTCTACTCATTGCCATTCTTTGTTCTTGTGTTAAATTTCCTATTTCATAAGTATTTTTCTCTTCTTCTGTTGGGAATTTTAAACCAGAAAATACATTTGTGTCTTGTTTGTCTTTTTGCTCTTTTACAATTTCTGCATCATTTGATTTTTCAATCACATGTTCTGTTAATTGTTTTGTATACCCTATTCCACTTGTTACTGCCATTGATGCAACACTTTGCTCATTTTGTTTTATTATTCCTACAACTTTTATTTCTTCAGCATCTTGGATTTTTTGTTTTAAATATTCTTCATCATCTTCTTTATTTATCCACAAATTGTTCTCTTTGTGGTAATAATCTGAGTTTAGTAACAATTTGAAAGATAAATTTACTAATTCGTCATAAGTGTAAGAAGTAGGCTCTTTGTCTTCTTCTATTTTTTCTCCGTTTTCAACTTTTTTCCATTTTTCTTCTAGCTCTTTTTGGTCTTTTAATCCTAGAGAATATAATGTATAATCGTCAATTCTTCCATCACTTTTTAAAACAAGCACAACTTCATTATATGCTTTTGGCCAACTTCCTTTAACTAAGTCATATTGAGATTCTAATAGTTCTTGATTATCTAGCATTTCAAACCAAACATCAGTATTTGTCATCATTTCGCTTCCAAACATTGATGATACAGATGAGTTACTACTTGCTTCCATCATATCACCCATACCAAGTGAATTCATTACTGTACTTGGATTTACTTTTACTATTCCATTTTCTGTGTCTTTTTTATATACATTTAAGTCTAAATCATAAGTATATCCTATGCTATTGCTATTATTTGTTATTTCATTGTTTCCTTCTTTTATATACTTTTTTAGCTCTGTTAAATTATTATTTTCTTTTTTATTAGAAAGTGTTGTTATCATTTCGTCCATTATATCTTTAGAATATGCAACACCCTCTTCTCCACCTTCCTCTTCGTCAGATGTGCCCATCATAGATTCCATCATACTTGAAATATCTATTGTTGATTCTTGTATTGTAATTGGATAAGATGAAAGTGTATCTTCTTCTACTTTGTCTATATAGTTTTGTACACCTGTTGATATCGCTAAAATAAGTGCTATTCCTATTATTCCTATACTTCCTGCAAATGATGTTAAAATTGTTCTTCCCTTTTTTGTCATTAAATTATTTAAACTTAATCTAAATGCAGTAAAGAATTTCATTGAGGTTCTTTTAAATTTACCTTTTTCTTGTTTTTCGTCTTTTGATTCTTTTTCAATTGGGTTTGAGTCATCTGTGATTTTTCCATCTAATATTTTTATTATTCTACTTGAATATTTTTCTGCTAATTCTGGGTTATGTGTGACCATAATAATTAGTTTATCTTTAGATATTTTCTTAAGTATTTCCATTACTTGCACACTTGTTTTTGTATCTAATGCACCTGTTGGCTCATCTGCTAATATTATGTCTGGATTGTTTACTAATGCTCTTGCAATAGCAACCCTTTGCATTTGTCCACCAGATAATTGATTTGGTTTTTTATGGATTTGGTCTTTTAAGCCAACTTCTTCTAATGCTTTTATTGCTCTTTGTCTTCTTTCTTTTTTAGATACTCCTGAAATTGTTAAGGCAAGTTCTACATTAGATAGTACTGTTTGGTGACTAATTAAATTATAACTTTGAAATACAAAACCTACAGAATAGTTTCTATATGCATCCCAGTCTCTATCTTTAAAGTCTTTTGTAGATTTTCCATTTATTATTAAGTCTCCTGTTGTATATCTATCAAGCCCACCTATTATATTTAATAATGTTGTTTTCCCACATCCACTTTGACCTAAAATAGATACAAATTCGGATTTTCTAAACTCTAAGTCTATGCCTCTTAAGGCTTCAACTTTTTCATCTCCACTTATATATACTTTTGTTATATTTTTTAATTTTAACATCTGAATATATCCCTCCTTTTATTAATTTGTTATTTTTGAATTAGTACATTTAGTATATTATGCTCATACATCATTTTGGTTAAATATGAATTATTGATATTGCTATTTAATACATTATTTGGATAAACTTGGCTTGCTAAACTAACTAATAGAAGTGCTATGTATATTATTAAAATACCTCTTGCTAGTCCATATACTAATCCACCTATTTCATTAAGTTGTTTTACAATTGGAGCTTTTGCAACAAAATTTGCAAGTGCTGTAACAAACCTTAGTGCGATTCTAATTACAATATACAAAATAAGCATAACTCCAACATCTACGATTGCTATTGCTAAGCCTCTTGCTGCTTCTGGTAGTGTTCCATTTTTTGCACTTTGTATTAATTCACTTGTTACATCTGGGTTTTCGTTTTCTACCATAATATCATTTACTTTTTCAATTATTGCATTTTCTATTGCTTCATCTATTGCAGTCGAATTAACTATAAATGTTGATACTGGTTTGTATAAAAGCAACATTGCTACAATTGAAATTACACATGCTAATAGTTTTACAGCTAATGCAATAAATCCCTTTTTATATCCTAAAAGTACTGATAATAAGATAATTGCAACTACTATACAATCTACTAAAATTCCCATAAAAATTCTCCTCTATAATTTTATAATTTCTATTCTATCTCTATAAACAATTCCAGCTAGTGAATTTGAAATAACAATATTCGTTATTTCTTGTTTAGCTAAATATCTTTTTATTAACCATCCACCCGTATTAATAAATTCTACTTCTGTTCCTAAATTTAGGCTAATTACATCTTCATATGTGTACATTTCCTTTGCTACTGAATTTGCTGTGTATTTAGTTACATTTTTATCGTTTACATTCATTATATTTACAACAGAATTTGCACTAAATAGCCCAGATGATACCTCTTCTGCATTTGCAATACAGTTATTCATTTCTATAGAACTAAATGCAATTTTCTTGTCTTTATTTTCTACTAATGTTTCTTCTTTATCTTCATAAATTAATTTTATAGCATCTGTGTACATACATACAAGTTGCCCTTTATCTTGATATTTTATCTGTGTAATTAATTCTTGTTCTTGTGCTTGATATGTTTTTTCAATTGAGTTTTCTGAATCATTTTGTGCTTTTTCTAATGAAAGTATTTTAACACTTGATTTTAGAATTGCACCTGAGGTATCTACTTCTGCTATTGCAATATTTTTGTTATCATTTGAAATACAAACATCTACTACTCTAGTAGATACATACCACTTAAATAAATTTGTTCCATCTGGTGAATAAACTGCAATTGCAACCTTATGTGTTGGGTCTTGCATCATAACAGCAACATATCCATTTTTGTTTACATGTATTTGAGT
>CANQEA010000149.1 GCA_947594095.1 uncultured Clostridia bacterium
ATAATATTATACAATGTTTAAAAGATAATGAAGAAACATATAAATTATTATTATCTGCTGATGAATCTCTTTTGTTTCTAGAAAAGCTAAAGAAAATTGCAGGTAAAAAAATATATGATGCTTTAAATGATACATATAAAGATAAATATCTTAATCTTAATATTTCATTTCTTATGAATGGAATTTTAATGGAATTTGTAAAATATTTTAGAAATGAAAGTGAATATTCATTAGATGAATTATCATATAATATGAAAAAATGGTTTGAGACAATTTTTAATTAGCCTCAAGCCATTTTCTATTACGCGATTATTTCAAACCGAGAACTTCGAACTCAAGTTTTCTCTCGGTTTGATATTAAGTGTCGTTTACATAACGCTTATATTGTTTCCTAATTTTTTACATAATTATAAAGTTGTGCTCAGGCGCACACTGTAGTAGTAATTGGGATCAACGGCGCCAATGTAACCCCAGACGAAGTCGGCGAAACACGCGAAGGAACCGCCGAGCGTCGAAGACGACCAGTAGTACTTTCGAAGCCCAAACTTTTCATAATTTCCAGTTGACATTTTAATATCTTCTGTGTTGTAACACATATATCCAAATGCAGACCATTCTGATTTTGACGGTACAAACCATGTTTTATTTTTATCGTTTAATTTGCCTTCAATTACTTTCCATATATCTCCATCGCTTAATCCGCCATATTCACTTGAATGCTCGTCTCTCATCCAATATTCAGTATTTTCTTTCCCTTTTCCAAAATCATTTTCACTATCTCCAACTGCTTCGCTATGTTTATTTAATTTATTATATCCATTTTTATACCATGTATAATCTGTACCTTTATTTACATCTTCCAATGCCATTACATAAAATCTATCTGCGCCTACACCACTACTATCTGCTACTTTTATCATTTCTTTTGTATAGTTTCCAAATCCTTCCCCATCTTTTTCTTCTAATACGTATTTTTTATATGTTACATTACCCTTTTCTTCTTCTGATGGATACTCAAAAACAGACCAATCATTATTATTCCATTTTTGTTGCCCTTCAGAACCTTTAGCTAAATCTGCATATATTATTCCATCTGCTTGTTCATCTCCATCTAAATCTGCATAATATCCTACATAACTTATGTCTTCTGGTATAGTCTCTACTACTGTTGGGTCATCCCCTTGTTCTTCTCCGCCACCACTTGCTATTTCTCCTTCTTTTGTTATATTTCCATATTCGTCTATTTCAAATATATATCCATCCATTTTTACTTTTATTGGAAATCCACCTGGTTCTTCTTCTTCTAAATCGCCATCATCTGCTGTTGTACCTCCTGCTCTTTTTAAATTTGCTCTTAATTTTTCTTCATTTAATGTTCCATCATTATCATAGCTTGCAAACACTTCTGTTGCCACTTTGTCATATGCTCCTGCCCTTGTGTTTGCATCCGCTGCTTCTTGTGCTTTTGTAAGTAAACCATTATCTCCAAAAAGTGTGTTAATACTTACTCCGCGCTAGGATCAGAATTACTATAATTGTAATTACTAACGCAATTAATGTGATACCCTTGTTTTTTGTTTGTACATTTTTGTATTTTGTTTTTTTGTTCATTTGTTCATTTTTTAACATCTTTTTCACTCCTTCATTTGTTATTTTTACCAAAATTTGTTTTATTATTCAATAGAACAAAAACAAGATCAAGAACCATTTTTACTATGTGTTAAGTTTATTATATGAATAGTTAGTTTTATTGTCAATATTTTTGTCATTTTTTGTCGATTTTTATCTTTAAGTATAGCACTTAAAGATTTTTTTATATGTTTATTATAATAAGATTATAACATTAAAAGATAGTATTTGCATAGGAAATTTCTTTCTACATATTTAATAAAATATTTTTTTATATTTACACATAAAATGCTTATAATTATTGAAAAATCAGTAGTTATAAGTATTTTTTGCTATCTTTAAGTGCTATACTTAAAGATTTAACATTTCTTATTTTTTCGTATTTCATTTTTCTTATTTTTACTTCACCTTTATTTTAAGCATAATCTTTTTCTTTGTCAATAGTTTTTCAAAATTATTTTACTTTTTCAATTTCCCTGTTTTTATGCTTAACTATTATTTTATCACATAATATTTATTCCTTTATATACTACATTACTAAATCTTTTACTACCTCTCCTGCTATAATTAAACCTGCTACTGATGGGACAAAAGATAAACTTCCTGGCACTTGATTTTTATGAGTAATTTCTTCTGTCATTTTATCAGGTTTAATTGGTTCTTCCTTTGAATAAACTACTTTAAGTTCTTTAATTCCTCTAGTTCTTAATTCCTTTCTCATAACTTTTGCTAAAGGACAGACACTTGTTTTATATATATCTGTTACTTCAAATTTAGTAGGATCTAATTTATTACCTGTTCCCATGCAAGAAATTATAGGAATATTTAGTTTATTTGCTCTTACTACCAATTCTATTTTAGCAGTTACTGTATCTACACTATCAATAATATAGTCAACTGTATTATCTAATATTCCTTGACTTTCTGGCATAAAAAATTCTTGATAAGTTTCCACATTTGCATTTGGATTAATGTCTAATATTCTTTCTTTTGCAACTTCTACTTTAGGTTTTCCTATTGTTTTATGAGTGGCAATTATTTGTCTATTTAAATTTGTTAAACTTACTTTATCGTTATCTACTAATATAAAGTTTTCTATTCCTGCCCTTACTAATCCTTCAACTACAAAAGAGCCTACTCCACCTATTCCAAATACTGCGACTTTTGCATTTTTTAATTTTTCTATTCCTTCTTTTCCAATTAATAATTCTGTTCTTGAAAATTGATTTAACACTACTTATTTCACCCTTTTTATAATTTTTTAATCTTTTTTATAAAAAATTAAATTGTCCTTGACTTTTAACATATAAATATATTATAATAATTATAGGAAATGACAAATCCACAAACGTGGTTTTGCCGAGTTATATGAAAAACTCACACCTAACTCGCCAAAGTTTACAGATGTGAGCTTTTTTTATTTATGTAGTTGCTTATTAACCCAGTTCTTATACAGAACTGATGCCAAGGCAACGTTTAATGTTAAAGAAAACATTAAGGATATTATAAAAAATAGTATCACTTTAACCATAAACATCACCACCCTTCCTACGAAGATTCGTAAAATCAGGTGGCAAAACCACATCTGCTAATTATCATTTCCTGTAGGTAATATTTTACAATATTATTTTTATTATGTCTACATTATTAGAAAAATTTATGATTTTTTCTCTAATTCTTTATATCTTTTTATTTTCATTGTTGAAGTTTTTTCGAATTCTCCTTCTTTTATT
>CANQEA010000150.1 GCA_947594095.1 uncultured Clostridia bacterium
CTATGTGGAAAACTATGTGGAAAATGTAAGTTATCCACAATAAAAAAGGGACTAAAATGTCGACACTTGACTACATTTGATTACAATTATGTTGACACTTGACTACTTTTTTAAAAAATTTATTTAAAAAGTGTTGACATGTGTTGACATAGTGTTACTATTTTATTGTGTTTTTCATTCCACACATAAAGGAGGATAAAAAATGAAATTTTATTTTTACGAGATTAACAGAATGGCCATGGATAAAGGGGGAATAGTCGAGCTAGAAACTTTATTTAGAAGTGAAAATTTAGGTGATGCTATTGTCCAATTTAAAGAAATTTGCGCGGACGAAAAAAGAACGATTAATGATTGGCTTATTAAATTAACTAATGTTCGGGTAATATTATCCCGTTTTAAATTTGACGTCTATTTTAGCGCAATCGAGAGAGAATTTCAGATTGAAAACGTTGATGAAGAATCTGAACTAATGATGGAGGATATCGACATTGAATAAACAAATCAGATTGAGTAAAAAATTAATTAACCAAATGCGTGATATGATGATTAATTTACATATGAAAGGTTCTATGAATTCGGGCAATAATGGCAATGCCTCACTATTTAGGGCTGTTGATCTTGCTATGACACACCCCGAGGATCTTATGTTGGTATTATTAACGTTACAAACGTATATTTCCAATAATTTAAATGATTTAGTCCGTCTTGAATCTTACCTAGTCGATAAATATAACTTTGATTTATTGAGACCATATAAAGAGCTATAGCGCGCGCGTATACCCCCCCTTACCCCCCCTATTTTTTGGACCAAAAAAAAAGCCCACTTTTTAGCGGGCTTTTTTATTTGGCAACAAGCAGGCAACAAGCCAGGCAACAAGCCAGGCAACAAGCCAGGCAACAAGCCAGGCACTAGAACGGTACTAATTATTTGATTTTTCTTGACGCTTTTAATTTTTGGAAATCGTCCTCAAATGTGGCTTCGAAATCAATCCTAAGCGCCTTTAATCGCTCCACGTTCGCGAAAAAGCTTTCCATAGTGTTTTTATGCTTATTTTTTTTTATCGCTCTCAGTAAGGCCGTAAACGGCCAAAAAACGATTCTGAAGATTTTGTTAAAAAAATTTTTTATGGCTTTTACCATTTTTTACGTTTCCTCCTCCGCTCTGGCTCGTCGGTTAGTAATGCCGACGGGACTTTTACAAGTAAATAAATTAAGTAGATTATCACGGCCACGCCCACCACTAAAAGACTTATTGCGGCAATCCACCCGATGAAATCGGCGCTATTAGTGCCACTTGGTAGCCACTGCAAAGCGCTAATTTCGCCATGCACTAACTTAATTAAATTTAAAAAAATGTTGTTAAATAAGTCGCCGCCATAGTCAAATAATGATGTTAACTTTAATTCAGACAACGCGCCCCCGCCAAAAGCAGCGGCCACACGTGCCCAAAGTGCGTTCAAATAATTCACTAAATTAATAATTGCTTGCATATTAACACCCCCTAGAATAGTAGCCATCGAAATATTTTATAAATCAATAACGCCACCAGCGACACGCTTACAAGCGTTAATATGCTAATGCGCCCCAATCCGATAGCGCTAAAATCGAAGTCATAGTTTAAGAATTGAATAATTTGCTGTGTAATATTGCTTAAAGTTTCAAGTGCTAACGCGCTCCAATCTATAACATTCATTTTATTACACCTCTAAATCCTAGCAAGAAATTTTTTATCATATTAATGCGCCCCCTAATTTTTGATAAAATTTAAAATGAGTAGGAACAAGCCTAATACTATAGGGATTAATAATATAGTCCCAATGTTAACACCCGGCAATACTTGCACTTCTAGTATTGGTTGTATGTTGCTTGTTACGGCGCTAAGGAATTCAGAAGCGGTTTTTATGGTGCTGTTTCCCTCGCCAACTCCTTTGTTGTATCCCTCACTATATCCATTATTGTAGCCTTCGTTAGTGCCTATTTGATAGCCGTCGTCGTATCCCGATTGATATATTCCTTCATCTAGTAGCGATTGCTTAACGTACCATCTTAGTTGACTTGCCATAAATAGCCATGTTTGCGCGGGATTAGCTGCGCTAAAAACAATTGATACAGCAATCCCGATTCGTATATTATGAAGCCCGAAGGTAGTGTTACGGTAATATAATTCGTCTAGTTCATTTTGTGAGAAAAAATTCCTTGAGGGAAAATTTCGCCCCCTTAAAATTAATTGATTAGTACCGGTTAAGTTGTAAGCGCCATCGGGTCCAACGGTGATACCTCCCGTCAATGAACCCTCTAACAAATCGAAGGAGTCCATCATATCGGTATAGTTTAATCGAGTAGAAATTTCTTGATAGCTGATATATGGCGTAATATAGATTGCGCTAATATTGTATCCTTGGTAGTAGTTATTTTGTTGTCGGTTAAATATTGCAAATTGCGATGCTAAAAACTCGCAAGCTATTAAATCGGGATTAAATTGTGAATAGGTCCCGAAATAATATTCCGCACTTCCGGCCTCATCTCCTTCATAAGCTAGGTCTAAGGGCTTGTTTCTTAATTCCTTAAGGTTGCTTACATTTATTTGTGACGCATATTCAGAGTTGACGTCGTTCATGTCGGTTAATATGTTATCTCGGCTAAATGTTTTTACAACTTTATAGCCGTCTAGTTGATTCCCTAGATAGCCTAATCTATTGTATTTATCCTGAAAAACTACAGGACGCGCACCCATGGCGTGAAGCGATGCTATCGCGCCGATTGCTATTATTTTAAATACTTTATTATTCATATTTCGCCTCCAAAAAATAAGAGCCGGACCGCCAAAAGGTAGCCCGGCGAGTAAATTAACGTAAAGCCGTACGGACCATTCCGATAAGCCATCTAAAGAACTTAAACACTAAGCCAATAGCACTCATTGCGAGAACGATAACAAGTACATAACCTAATGAAGTTAAACCTGTAACTTGACCTTCCGCGACTGTGAAGAATACCGAACCTAATTGACTTAATACGTTAATTATTGAAGAACCGACTGACCCTATAAGTCCGCTTATTAATTCACCAAAGTTCATTTAAGCACCTCCTAATATTGATTTTAAACCATCATTTTTTTTTATCAATAGAAATTTTCTTTATTATAATTTCTTTTATTTATTCCTGCTTAGTATAAGTCTTTAAGGATTTAAAGAATTTTAAAGACTTAAAGACAATAATAATAATACGCTAAAATTGTGGAAAAGTGGTAAAAATGCGATTATCTAGGCTTTTTCTATGTGGAAAACTATGTGGAAAACTATGTGGAAAATGTAAGTTATCCACAATAAAAAAGGGACTAAAATGTCGACACTTGACTACATT
>CANQEA010000151.1 GCA_947594095.1 uncultured Clostridia bacterium
TTGGCATTTTTTTCACTCCTTCTATGATTTTTTCTTATCATATCATACAAACAAAAAAATGTCAAACATATTTTTGGAAAAATTTTTGTTCTTTTATTTTTTCAATAATGAATATAGTCTCTCCATCAAAATTAATTTAGACTTCTATGATCCATTCTGATGAACCACTAATATCTAATTTAATCCCATGTTGTAGGAAAACAGCTGGGCGAACGAACCCGCCATTCGGTCTGATTTCGTCCAGAAGAACTAAAAAGGTCTCCTACATCGACATAATCTCCACTTTCTATAATGCGTAGTGAAAAATAAACATTCCCCTTCTCTAGGTCGACACTCTGCGATCCAAGCAAATAAGGTTGACCTATAAATAATGCATTATATTCTTTTAAACCTCTCCTTACATTTCCTGCAGTACCAGTATTACTCACTGATAAACTTTCTGGGTAATAGTAATAATAATCACTCAAAAACGTTTTTGTTTCTCCATCCTTTAATTCTCCTATACTTCCATCTTTTTCTGGATATTGGAATTTTTTATAATTACTTGTTCCTGTTATACTAGTTATTGTTTTATCCGTATATTTTACTTTCTTTTCTGTTTCTGAACTATCCCAACTATATTCTACCTCACTTTTATATTGTTCAATCGTTCCTTTACCATATGGCCCCATTCTATCAGCATCACCTTTCATTGGGTCATATCTTGTTACTTTATTTACATCATCCACATTTATACTTCTTGTCTTTTCTTTATCTGCATATTTCCCTTGTCCATATAATTTACTTATTTTATCTAATTCTTTTATTGCATTTGCGTAGCCTTTTGCTCCTTTTAAATAAAAACATCCACCATATGTTGTAGCTAATACTACATCTTTTGTTGTAATAATCAATTGTCCATCTTCTGCTCCTAATATTATCCAATTTGTTGGTGTATTATATTCTAAGCTAAATGTTTGGTCTGAATTTCCATATCCATTGTCATTATAATTTGATATCTCACTTGTTTTACTTGCCCCATCAATTGGATCATATCCTGTTATTGTATCTCCTACTTCTACTGTTTTTATTTCTCCTGTTTCCTCTTCTATTGTTATTATTTTATTTGCTGTCTGTATCCATTCTCCTACAGTCATCCTTGTTACATCTCCATTTTCTCCTATGGCAAATAGAAATCCATCCATTTTTACTACTATTGGAAATCCCGTAGTACTTTCTGTTTCTAGGTCTCCACCATTTGTTGCTGTTCCTCCTGCTCTTTTTAAATTTTCTCTTAATGTACTTTCATCTAACTCACCACTATTATTATAGCTTGCAAATGTTTCTGTTTCTACTTTGTCATATGCCCCTGCACTTGTGTTTGCATCTGCTGCTTCCTGTGCTTTTGTTATTAATCCATTGTCTCCAAATAATGTATTAATACTTACTCCCGCTAAAATTAAAATCACAATTATTGTGATTACTAATGCAATTAAAGTAATACCTTGGTTTTTAATTTGTACTTTTTTATATCTTTTATTTGTATCTTTTGACATTTTTCTCTTCCTCTCTTTTGTTTTATCTTTAAGTATACTACTTAAAGATAATAAAGAAAGCTTACAACTATTGATTTCTCAATAACTATAAACATTTATTGTGTATTTATCTAAAAGATTTTTTATTAAATATATAGGAAGAAATATTATATGAAAATACATGTTTTTAATATTATAATGTTATTATAATAAATATAAAAAAATCTTTAAGTAGTATACTTAAAGATTTAAAACTTTTTATTTGTTTTTCTTATTTTACTTCACCCTTATTTTAAACATAATTTTTTTATTTGTCAATAGCTTCTGTCATTAAATTTTTTATGTTATTTTAATCTATATAAGTTTTAGTCTCCAATTTTTCATATTTTTTATAGTTTATTTTGGTACATATCAATTCATAGAAAGATGAACACATCTGTCCAATAATTGTACAAAATGGCGTTGGTAAAAATGACATTATCGTTCTTATTATATAAGCAATAGTTACATTTGTTGTCATTTTTAATGCTGAATCTTCTAGCTGTAAGAAACAAGTTTTTATCGTCATAAATGGCTCCATTGCAAAGACCAAAATATGCAAGAAAATAAAAATTCCAGCAATTTTTATATCAGGCTGATAAAATGGATATAATATAATTGACATTACAATTACAGATAGAATAAGTAACAAATTTAATTTTATTGCATTTTTCAAATGTTCTTTATATACAAATTTCTTTTTAGCAATATCAATTTTAGCAACTGCTCTAATTGAATCGTCAATATCCCATTGTACATCTGTAACTAATGTCGCAAATGTAATTGCCAACAGATAATTTTCCCCGTACTCAAATGAATTACTAAATCCAAATAAATAAATTATAAAAAATAAAAAACTTGTACTAAATGCAACAGAATTATATTTAAAACAATTTTTCAGATTTAATTTAAAATCTATTTTTTCTACATTCTTAAATAAAATTATAATATCCATAATTAATATTATTATACATGCAAATGTAGCTGTTATAATCTGATTTTTTGAGATCAAAGCTATACCTATTAAAGATATAAAATTGATAATATTAAATAAAAATGTTATTTTATTAGCCTTTTTATTTTCTTCTTTATAATATAATTTATTTACAACTAAGTGTAGAATTGTATGTAAAAAAATTTGAATAATTGAATATGTAGCAAACGTTTTATATATTTCAACATCCATATTCATAAATAAAATATAATTGTCTCTATTTATTAAAATAAAGCCAAATATAATAATACTAAATAATATTCCATAAAAAATTCCATTATCTGCAGCATGTTTATTTTCATCTTTATAAATACTTATATTAGCTCCAACTCCAAATACAGCTATAATCATTCCCATTAAACACTGCAATGGATAAGTGAGTGAAAATATATTAATTAAATTTTTGTCTAATATGATTCCAAGCATAAACCATGATATTATTGGAATTATTGACGTTATCAGTATATCAAAACTTACTCTAAATAATCTTTTCATTTTTTCCCCAATTTAAACATATTGATTTATTATTTTTATTACTTGTTATTTTATCATATTATATATAAATTTACAAATTTTTGTCATAATTTAAAATATAGTATTTTTCAAAAATTTTCCAAATATAGAATTATAAATATACGTATATATTTTTTATTTTTGGTCATAATAATAATGTAAATTTGAATGGAGGTGCTTTTCATGTCAGATAAGAATAATAACAAAAATAATAACAACA
>CANQEA010000152.1 GCA_947594095.1 uncultured Clostridia bacterium
AGGCAAATGCGTTCATCAGTTATTTTAGCAGGAGCCTTAATTGGAAAATACAAGAAAGCAACATTTTCTTATCCGGGTGGATGTGATATTGGAACAAGACCAATTGACCTCCACTTAAAAGTTTTTGAAAAATTAGGTATAAATATTAATAAAAACTATGGAAATATTACATGTTTTTGTGATAAAATAGTAGGGGAAAAAATCAATTTGGATTTTCCAAGTGTTGGAGCAACTGAAAATGCAATACTAGCAGGGTGTTTAGCAGAAGGAAAGACAATAATAACAAATGCTGCTAGAGAACCAGAAATAATTGATTTGCAAAATTTTCTAAACAAAATGGGAGCAAAAATAAAAGGAGCAGGTTCAAATCAAATTGAAATAGAAGGTGTAAAAAAACTAAAAAGCATAAGTTATAATATAATACCAGATAGAATTGAGGCAGGAACCTTTCTATGTATGGCAGCAGCAACAGGTGGTGAAATAAAATTAAATAATGTGTTTCCAAATCACATAACACCTGTAATTGACAAGTTAGAAGAAACTGGATGTATATTAGATGTCAAAAAAAATCAAATAGTAATAAAAGCACCAAAAAAGTTAAAATCAGTTAATATAAAAACCATGCCATATCCAGGCTTTCCAACAGATATGCAATCAATATTTTCTGCAATGCTTACAATTGCAAAAGGCACATCTGTTATTGTTGAAAATATATTTGAAAACAGATACAGATATACTCAAGAACTAATTAGAATGGGAGCAAAAATAACTGTAGAAGGAAAAACAGCAGTTGTTAAAGGTACAAGAAAACTATATGGTGCAAATGTAAAAGCAACAGATTTAAGGCGGTGGAGCAGCACTTGTATTAGCTGGCCTTGTCGCAAAAGGTGAAACAAAAATAGAAAATATAGAATATATCTTAAGAGGTTATGAAAAATTAGATGATAAACTTAAAAAGCTAGGAATCAATATAAACAAGAAATAAAAGAGTTAAAAATTAATTGCACATAAATTTAGTACATGAACAAAAACGCGGCATGTAATAAATCTAAAATGTTAGCAATATCAATCATGTCGCTTTTGTTCAAATAACTAAAAAAGAAAGGAGATATCAAATTGGCAAAGAAAACAGAAGAATCTTATTTAAATTTATATAATTTAAATGATGGACAAGCTTCCACAGAAACAATTGATGACATAATGAAAAGAAAAAAAGCAAAAGAGCAAAAGGAAAGAGAGAAAAGAATTAAAGAAAACAATAAAAAACAGCAAAATGAGGCTTTTGATTATGATACAGAAATGGTAATTAACATGACTAATAAAAATAATCAAAAGAAGGAAAAACAAATAAAAAGGATAAATGATATAAAACAGCAAAAAAAAGAAAAGAAAAGAAAAAGAAGAAACAGAATCTTAAAAATAACTCTATTTTTATTTGTTATAGTTGGCATTGCTGTTTTTGCAATGGTTTCTCCTATATTTAATATACAAGAAATACAAATTACAGATAACAATATAGTTTCTAGTGAGACAATAATGAGTTTATCAGAGTTAAAGTTAGGAAATAACTTATTTAGATTTAGCAAAAATGATGTAAAAAATAAAATAAAACAAAATCCATATATTGACAATGTAGAAATAAAAAGGCAAATTCCTTCTAAGATACTAATTACTGTAAAAGAAAGAGTACCAGAATATAGCCTAGAATATATGGGGCAATATGCAATAATTAATAATCAAGGATATATATTAGAGATTAAAGATACGCCAAATGAGTTAATAATTGTAAAAGGTATTTTAACAGATGAAGATGTTTTAGAAGTTGGAAAAAGGCTAAATGAAGAACAATTAGATAAATTAGAAAATATTATTAGAATAAATAATATGTTAAAAGAAAATAATTTTGAACCTAAAATAACAAGTATAAATATAAATGATAAAAATGAATATGATATATACATAGACCAAGAACAAAAAACAGTACATTTAGGAGATGCGTCAAATTTGAGTAATAAGATACCATTCATACTTGCTATAATTGAAGCAGAAAAAGGAAACAAAGGAGAGATATTTATTGATGGTAATTTAAACGATAAGTTTAGACCATACTTTAGGAAAAGTATAGACTAAAATTTAATTCTTTTCCATACTAATTATAATTTAGAAAGGAGTTATAATATAGATGAATAATAAAGTTAAAATAAGCTTAGTATTAGGGATAATGTGTTTTGCTTTAACATTAGGCATTTTTATTCAAGTCAGGACGGTTGAAAGTTCAAATGTAGAAGTTAGTCAAAACTATGAAGAAAATAACTTAAGAGCAGAAGTATTAAAATATAAAGAAAGATATGAAAACAAATTTAAAGATTTAGAACAAGCTGAAAAACAATTAGAAGAAGTAAGACAGCAATCTACACAAAACAATGAAGATCTAGAAGAAAAGGAAAATCAAATAAAAGAAGCAAATAAAATAAATGGACTAACAGAAGTAAAAGGACCAGGAGTAATTATTACACTTACAGATGGAGAGTATAATAGTGAAACTACATTAAATGCTAGTTTACTTTTAGTACATGATGCAGATGTACTAAGAGTAATAAATGAGCTAAAAAATGCAGGGGCAGAAGCAATATCTATTAATGAACAAAGAGTAGTTTCAACAACATCAATATCATGTAGAGGTAACATTATAGATATAAATGGAGAAAAAGTAGGTGCACCTTTCCAAATAAAAGCAATAGGTCTTCCTGAACAATTAGCTGGACTTTCAAGACCAGAGGGTGTTTTAGATATTTTGAAAGGTGATGGAGTAGGAGTAGACTTAAAAAAATCAAATAATATTACGATTCCAAAATATTCAGGAGTTATAAATTATAAATATATTAAATAAAAATAATTACAATTTTTAAAAAAATCTCAAAACAGTCTGAAAAGATAATAAAAAGATAGTAAACAGTTCTAAAATTTAATTTTTTCCCAACTATATACTTATTTTACTTGAAAGGAGAATAATATCAAAAATGAAAAAAGGTAAAATTACAATGGTAATAACTGTTGGAATAGCATGCTTTATTTTAATTGCAGTTATGACAATGCAATTTAAAATTGTAAACGAAACAAATATAACAGATATAGAAAATATGAGAGAAGCGGAATTAACAACAGAGCTTGCTAATTGGAAATCTAAATATGAAGAAACTAATTTAAAATATGAAGATGTACAAAATACAATTAATGAATATAAACAAACACA
>CANQEA010000153.1 GCA_947594095.1 uncultured Clostridia bacterium
AATTGTATCTTGGAATCTTTCACCTAGTTCTTGACATCCACCAGGAAGTCCCCATTTATCTCTATCCGCTCTACTTTGTAATAGTATTTGTCCTTTATCATTAACAATAATTACAGCTGCTCCATCCTGCAATAAAACAAATCTATGTTTAAGAACACCCATACACATTCTTGTAAATACAGGATATCCTATAATGTTACTTAATTCTATAATTTCGTCTGCTGAAAGTGGCTCAATAATTTTTATTAACTCTTCATAGGATAGATTTCTTTGATCTTTTACTGATAATTTTTTTATATTTTCTATTATTTCTTTATTTGACATTTTTTACTCCTTATATTACAACACAAAATAAGTGATAATGTTATTTCTTATTATAGATATTTTTATAGAATAGAAAATTTAGAAAATGTTTACCTTTTATTTAACATTTATAAATTTGCAAAACTATTTATTTTATTATTATTTTATAGGTAAATCTCTTAAAGATTTTTGAATTTTCTCATTAGCTTGTGGTGCAAAAATATATAATTGCTCTAATTCTTTTTCACTATCATTTGCATGACAATGTTTAACACCTGGTGGAATTAAAATACAATCTCCTTTATTAAGTATGTATTCATCACCATTTACCGTTTTAACTTTTCCCTGTCCTTCAAGCATATAAATAACTTCTTCAAAATCTCTTACATGCATTGATGTTGCGCTATTCGCAGAAATTTTAACAGTTCCTAAATCTAAATTTTTAGCACCATTTTTTTTATCTAGTAAAATACTTAGTGTTAATCCTTCGCCAAAATCTCTAACTTCTACATTTTCTTTTTTTATTAATTTAATATTCATTTTAATTTTTCCTCCCAATATTTAAAACATTATCTATAATTCAATTATTACACAAATAACCACAATAAAATTATACCATAAATTCCTGCTTCATTAAATTTTTTATAATAACCATTCTTTTTAACTTTTTTGTATAATTGTCTTATTTTATATAATAAATCTGAATGATTCTTGGAAGTAATATGATAACAATATAATGACAAAGTATCCATTTTTTTTAATTCATAATCAAAATAATATTCATTTTTCATATGTTCAAAATTTACTATAGGTATCATTTTATATTTTGCCAACCCATTTCTACATTCAGTTGGTGTTATATTAGATAGTTGTTTAAAGGCTCTATTAAAGGCCGAAGCAGAATTATATTGATATTTAAAAGCAATATCTATTATTTTTAAATTTGTATTTCTTATTTTTTCAAATGCTTTACTTAATCTTTTTTTATAAATTCAATGATTGTCATATCTGTTAAAAACATAAAAATTCGTTCAAGAATAAATATATTAGTATTAGTTATTTTACCTAATTCATTATAATCTATTTCATTATCAAGATTTTTTTCAATATAATAAACCATTTTATTTAAATTATCAAAATTCATCAAGCAAAACCTCCCGCAGTATTTCTTAAATAAGAAAATTTTCAACATAAGTTTACTAGGTTTATTATATCATATATTTTAACCTTTTACTATCGTCAAAAATTTGTCACAATAAGTATTTTTTATTCATCTTTCATTAAATTATATCTATAGATTTTAGTATAGCATCCATTTCCTAATGGTGCTTTTTCTAAAAACTCCCATCCCATTTTTTCATAATAATTGTCTAAATCTGTAGTTAAATATAAGTTGCTATATTTCATATTTTTAGATTCTTCTATAACTTTCTTTTGTAATAATGTTCCAACCCCTTTATTCCTATATTCATCTTTTACAAACAATGTTGACATCCATGGATACAAATCTTGTCTTGCTGTTAAATCATTTCGCCATATTGAAACAACTCCAATCACTCTATCATTATATTTAGCGATATACATTTGAGGAATATCTTCATAATTTAAAGAATGTTTAGACCTATAAATTACATCTTGTAATTTATCATTATGTTGCTTAGACCATTGTTCCCATATCCATTCTGATACTTCCTCTAAATACTTTATATCATCTAATAAATTAACAACTTCTACTTTTTCTATAAACATTTTTATGTTTCTCCTTTATTTTTTCAATATAATATTTAATTTTCATATATATCATCATTAATTTTTAATACCATTTTTCTATAATGAGTTTTGAAACCTAATCTTTCATATAAATCTCTTGCTATATTATCTCCTGTTACTTCTAATGACATATCTTTATTTTCTCTTTTAGCCATATCAATAATTTTATTTAATGCTATTGTTCCTATTCCTTGATTTCTATACTTCTCATTTATAAAAAATCTGTATAAATATAATTCTTTTGGATAGTTTTTTATGCCTATAAAACCAACCATTTGATTATTGAATATTATTTTATAATATTCCTCATTATTTTCAAATTTTAATTCTTCCGGTTTTATAATTCTTAACTGATATATCGGATCGACAGTATTATGATGTTTCCATTCTTCTATAATCCATTCTCTAAAATAATCATTGTTTGCTTTTTCTAATTCTATTTTTTTCATTTTAAATAAGTACCTTTCTACAGTATTGATATTCATATTTATAACATAAAAATTCATCTTTCCCAATAGTATATATCTATATATTATTTATGTAATAAAGTAATAACATATAAATATTTTTATACCTCTTAAAAAGATTATATCACAATATTTAATATTCTAAAATTGCTCTACCTAATAAAACAACACATAATAAAACTTCAAAACCTTATCTAATCGTTATTTTCTATTAAAAATCATCTAAAAAATGGAACAAAAAACTCGCTTCCCTTTATTTCGTGGGCTTTACGAGTTTATTTACCACAACAGTTTTTATACTTTTTTTCTGATACCACAATAAGTACAATATTATATTATCTGCTAAATTATTAATCTTTAATCTCTTCAAAACGATATTTTTGAGTTGCATCTGGATATTTTTCATGATCTACTTCTGATAAAAACATTTCAAGTGGTCTGGCATAAATTCCATCTTTATGTTTTGTTTTTCCATTATTGGCAAGGCAACGATATACAACTAAATCTTCACCAGTTTCACTATGTTGAGCCAAGGAAATTACAAGAACATTTGCACCCTTAAAATGTCTCCACATAGTAAATGGTTTAACTTCTCTTTTATCCATTTTTTTTCACTCCTTTAACTTATATTTTAATTTTCTTTATTTAATTTATTAATATATATTTCTATTAAATCTGGATCATTTTGATTTTCAGGTAAATTATCTAAATC
>CANQEA010000154.1 GCA_947594095.1 uncultured Clostridia bacterium
TCTCCATTTTTCATATCTTCAATTTGTTTTCTAATTAATTCTAATGCTTTTTCATAATTTCCAATCTCAATTCCACAATTTACAAATATATTATTCTTATGTTTTAAATAACTAGAACTTGCAACATATGCAAGATGTGCTTTTTCTCTTACATTTTGGAACATTTTAGAATTTGCAGAACCACCTAAAATGCTATTATAAACTAATACATTATATTTTTGATCTTCGTTATTAATCAAAACATCTAAACCTAATATTAATTTTCCTTGAGTTACTTCCATAGATTCTGTAACAATGTTTTCTTCTTTTTCTTCTACATTTTCATCTATTTTAGAAATACTATAGTTTGCTTCTCTTTCTTTAATATTTTTGATATTTTCATTTTCATTTATTAAAGTAGTTATATCATCTTGCACATCTCCAGATACAAAAATATCAATTTTACACGTATCAATAAAAGTTTTATAATATTCATATAGATTTTTTGCATCTATTTTTTCTAAATCCTCTACATATCCAAATTTATATAAACCAAATGGTTTGTCTTTATACATTTCTTCAATACAACGGTCCATGCTGTACCTTGCTTTATTATCAATTTTACCTTCAATCCTTTGTCTGATATTGTTTTTTTCTTGTTCTACATATTCTTGTTTGAAACTCTCATTTTCTGTATAAGGGTTAAATACAATGTCTAATAATTTTTCTAAAGACTCTTGCAATATATTTGTTTCATTTTTTGGTAAAAACATATCATTTACAGTCTCTATATAAAATTTTAAAACTTGATTGTCTCCTGATTTGTCTAGACCACAGTCAAAACTTGCTCCATACATTTCTTCTAAGGATTTACTTATTTCTTCTTGTGTTGGCATACTTTTAGATCCTCTTCTTAATACTGCAGAAATTAAAGCATTTTTAGTTACATTTTCTCTATCCAATTTTGTTGTTAAAAAAACTGCAATTAAGTTTGTTTTAAACTTATTTGTATGAATTGTATTTAGCTTTACTCCCTTTTTTAATTCTGTTTGTTTATATTCCATTTTTCAAATCATCCTTTCTTAAAATTTATATATTAGCACATGAATAAACACTCCGCTTTTGTTCTACTTTTGTTTAGTATAAACTATTTTTTTAATTCTTATACTTTTTTGGGTTTTATTTCCTTTTTATTATATCCAATTTTATTTTGTTGTTCAAGATTTTTTTATAAAAAACACAAAAAAGACAAGAAGTAAAATAACTCTTGTCTTTTTATATGTAATTTATAAATAAATATAAAACCAAAATTAATTTTGGCATTAGAATTTTCTTTTCCTTGCAGCTTCTGATTTTTTCTTTCTTCTTACACTAGGTTTCTCATAGTGTTCTCTTTTACGAACTTCTTGTAAAACTCCATTTCTAGCACATTGTCTTTTAAATTTTTTTAAAGCATCTTCTATATTTCCACCGTTAACTTTAATTTCTGACATTTTTATTCCCCTCCTTCCGGTCATACGAATAATGTATGTCGGGATTCCCCTTGTTTAACGATATATATTATACAGTAAAGAAGGGTATTTTGTCAATAGCTAAAATTCAAATAATATAGTTTTGTTTTCCTTTAAGGATTTTTTCACATCAATTATTCTTTGATTACTAGATCCTCTAAACTTTAGTCTGATGTCCTTTTTCTCTTCTTCAAACTTGCCATCTACCATAACATCTATGTATGATAAAAGTTCTGGAGTTTCTTCCCAATTTTTACACATTTTGTCTACTACATCTTCATCAAATTTAAAACCAGTGTAACACCATATATCTTTTTCTGGAAACTTTTCTTTTACTTTTTTAACTAATGGTAATAGTCCTTTTTGATTAACATGTTCTAATGGTTCACCACCAAGTAAAGAAAGCCCTGAAACATAAGGATGATCTAATTCGTTGATAACTTGTTCAACTTGTTCTTCTGTAAACTCTTTACCATAATTAAAATCCCATGCTTCTTCATTAAAACAGTTTTTACAGTGATGATTACATCCACTTACAAAAACTGAAACTCTAACTCCTAATCCATTTGCTATATCTGCTTTTTTTATATCTGCATAATTCATTTTTTACCACATTCCTTTTATGATTTTAAATTACTTAAACCATGAACTTATCCAATTAAACAATGGATTTTCAAAAATTAATTCTCTAATCCAACCATTTGTAAATGGAATAAACCATAAAATAACGCCTATTGCTATAATAATTATAATTGTTAAAATTATAGCTATTACATCTGTTTTTGTTACCTTTCTGTCTTTTTCTTTTAGTTTGGGTCTATTTTTAAATACTTCTTTAGTTAACGCAACTACTCCTGAAAAAGTTCCAACTTTATGTTTTTTCATTTTCTCATTTAATTCTTCTACTTCTTTGTTTTTTTCTTCTTCCATATTAAACCTCATTTCACTTAAAAAGGCTAAAAATTAGTTAGAAAATTGAAATCGTAATTATTTTTCAACCATCATTTTTATTTATTGTATAACAACTAATTATAAATATCAACAACTTTTTTATATTTTTTTAATTTATTGTTGTACTTGTTGGTCCTGTTCCTACAACCGCTTCTTGAAGTGACCTCCATGTGTTGCACCCAACTATTCCATCAGCTGAAAGTCCTCTTGACCTTTGATAATTAATTACCGCATTTCTTGTTGCAGTTCCAAATATTCCATCTAATCCTCCTGTTCTAAATCCTAATGTATTTAAATCATCTTGTGCAATTAGTACATAATTGCTAAGACTTCCTCTTTTTAGTTGTGGAAATCCACCTGTACTACATGCAGGTGTTCCAAAACGTTTATCAAAATGTACCCATGTAGGCGTTAATGATATTGGCTCTACATAGCTCCATACCCCAGAGTTTCTGGCAGTATTATATAACCTATTTCTTTGTGCTAAACTTAGAGTTTGACCAACATCAAATGCAACTCCTGCATAATGTTGACTCTGATTTCCATGTCCTCCTTCATATGGTCTTTTAAATGCAAATCCGAACTGGTATAGAACTGCCAAATATGTATCTTTGACTGTTCCAACTTTGCATAGTTCTTTTTGTTGTCCATAGAATATTACTCTTGCTAGAGCCCCTGAATTCTCTTACTCTTAATGTGCCATTTGTATTATATGGCATAGGTTCTGATTCTCCCCTATAATATGTTTCCATTCTGTCAGT
>CANQEA010000155.1 GCA_947594095.1 uncultured Clostridia bacterium
CCAGTACTAAGGAGTGAAAAATAAAGATCACTCCTTTTAAAGTGGAAGAAATAAAAAAAGAGAAAAGAATAAAAAATTTTTCGCAAAGTAAGAAAATAAGGACACTAAAAAGAAAATCTGTAAAACCCCAAAAACCAGAAATAAAAGTGTTTTCAAATAAGGAAAAATATCATATAATTAAAGTGTCAAATCTTAGTTGAAAGTTTTTGCTTTCTACAAGGTTGATTGTATTGGAAATAAGTTCGTTGAGAATCGTGAAACTTATTTCTTTTATTTTGCCCTGAAGAGCATGAGCAACGTTAGAACCTAAATCAAGTAATTGCCTTATAGTATGAGCAAATTGAAAAAAGAAATAATGAGCTTTCATAGCGTTATAGTTTAAAGAACACATGTGAGTAATATCAAAGTAAATATTTTTTTGATTATTGAAACCTTGATTTTCAATTTTCCAACGTCTTCGACCTAATACAACAATATCTTTGATATTATTATCATCAATAGAGATATTCGTGATATAAGTGAAAACTTTATCATTTTCATTGGGAGGAGATTTTTCAATGAATCTAACAATATTGAAAGTATATTTGTTATATTTGTAATTCTTAACAAGAAAATAATTGTCAAGAATAGAACCTTTATCAATAGAAATGATACCATCAAAATCTTGGTTAACAGATTTTAATTTATCAGATTTTAAACGAAAGATATAATCCCATTTGTAATCTAAACAAAGTTTAATAAAAGGACCAGAAGCATATAAAGAATCAGCAGTAATAATAAATTTTAATTTAGGGAAATTCTTTTTAATTCTAGAAGCCATTCTTTTAAAAGCATTCATTTCACAATCTTGTTTTTTTAAGTTAATAACAGAAGGATCGGGATTTTCAATAAATTCAGAATCAAGAGAAATAACAAAAGAATCAAAAACAAGTTTAGCTTCTAAAACTTGATGCTCATAAGTTTTAGTGCCATCCTTATGATGTTTAACTAAACAATGATCACAATGATGATAATTAAAAGAGATTAAACCAGAGCCATCCACAAGAATTTGGAATTTACCATTGTATCGAAACTTATCAAACATTTTAGAACGAATTAAAGAATAAACAATATATTTTTGAATCTTTCTTAATTCATCAATATTTAAATCATCAAAAATATCATTAATAGTATCATAATGAGGTAAGTCAGATAATTCTTCATTAATAATTTTAGATAAATTATTAATAGAGATGGTAGTATTTAATTTATTAGTCATAGAGTTCATAGAAGTTAAACCACATAATAAAGCAAAAAGACGAGTAACACAAATAGATTTCATACTATAAGTAACTTTACCAAGTTGTCTTAAATCAGTAAGATTATCAAACATAATAAAAAGCCGTGGTAAGTACTTGTCAATAATATTATACAAAGTACATACCAACGACTTATCTTTCATTAACTCTCTTTTTTCTTTTCTTGTCATCAATTTAATCAACCACCTTTTCCATATTATATCAAATTGGTGGATTGCGAAAAATTTTCACTCCTTAGAGCTGAAAACTATCTTTTTTCTTTGCATTTTTTTAAAATTGTGTTAAAATATTGACCCAACAGGGGGATTGCCTAGATAATTAGGTCCATTTAATAGAAAAAACTATGTGATGCTATATGTTTACATAATTTTGAAATTTATGTAAAATCAAGAAAAAATTATGGTATTATATAGTTAAGTAATGTGAGGTTAATATGTTAAATAAAGATGAGATACTTAATTATGCTCTAAAGTATAAATTTAAAGATGGTGTTATTACAAATCCGGAAGGAAATGTTGTTTCTGACCCAGTAGAAATAGATAAATATAGTTTGGCTTTGAGAATATATAAAGAAGCTTTTCTATTGCAAGATGAAAGCCACACAGATAAGAATATATCTGATTTTTTTGATGAAGCTATGGATAAGCTAAATATTGCGCGACCTCATCCTACTGGCCCAGCACCAACGGACCCAGCACCAAGTGGTCCAACAGGCCCAGCCCCAACCGGTTCAGCTATTTCAGACGTAGAAATAACTGACCCAAAGATTAAGAAAATAGTTGAAAAAAGATTGGTAAAGTGGGAGTCTAAGAAAGAAAAAAGATTCTGGTTAAGTTTTATTTTAAGAAAATCTAAGAAATTTTCTAATGATTATAAATTGATTTTTGATAACATAGCGGTGTTAAGAGCTCATTACCCATATTGGTCAATAGTAAAAATAAAAGATTCTTTGGAAATAATTAATAATGATATTTTTAATAGCAATAATTTGAGTGATTCTGAAAGAAAAAGACTAATGAAAGAATATTCTAAAATTTTTTGCAAGTTTAGAGAAGAAGAATCAGAAAGAGTAAGCGCTGGTATGGAAGTTACTCAAAATCAAAGTTTACCTGGAAAGAAAGTTCAAACAGTAGTTACCCAAACTTCACCAACAGGGCCAACTAATCCTACAGGTCCTACAACTCCAACGGGACCTACAACTCCAACAGGTCCAACCGGCCCAGCACCAACAGGCCCAGCACCAACGGGTCCTGCAAATTATGAACAAGACATTGAAATTACAAACGAAAAAACTAAAAAAGTTGTTTCAAAAAGATTACATAGATGGCAATCCAAGGCTGAAAAGAGGACTTTTTTAGAATTTATATTTAGAAAAAATAAAAATCATTCAGAAGATTATAAGAAAATTTTTTATAATATTGCTATACTTAGAGCACATTATGAATTATGGACGCCAAAAAAGATTGAAGATAGTATAAATTTAATAATGGGCGATATAGAAAATAGTAATAACTTAAGTAAAAAAGAGAAAAAAGTATTAAAAAGAAATACTAAAACTATTTTGCATCGCTACAAATTGGGCGAATTGAAAAAAATCGTAATTGGGGGTTATGAACCATTACAAAGTGAAAGTTTGCCTGGAATAAAAATTGAAGGAATTTCAGCTTCAAGCGGTCCAGCTCCAACAGGTCCAGCTCCAACCGGCCCAGCACCAAGTGGTCCGGCGCCAACAGGTCCAGCTCCAACCGGCCCAACGCCAACAGGTCCAGCACCAAGTGGCCCAGCTCCAAGTGGTCCGGCGCCAACAGGTCCAACGCCAACAGGTCCAGCACCAAGTGGTCCGGCGCCAACAGGTCCAGCTCCAACCGTACTGAACGACTCCATCCGCACG
>CANQEA010000156.1 GCA_947594095.1 uncultured Clostridia bacterium
TTTCCTAAATAACACATAGGCCCTGCTGTATGTGTTCCAGTTGTTACTATTACTTTTGGCCTTATTTTTATATAAAGAGCAACTGTTTTTAGACATAAATAAAAATATATAAAAATATAGGAAAATAATTTAGCCCTTGTTCCATAAGGTAAAAAATCTACTTTATCTTTATATTTTTCTTTTAAATATTCATTTGTTTTATCTTTTTCAGTTATAATATGATAATCATATTTTTCAAATAAAGGTGAAAGCTGTAATAGTTCGTCTAAATGCCCACCTGTACTTGAAATAAATAAAACTTTTTTCTTCATAATTAATATCATTCCTATCTAAAGTTGGTAAAGAATTAAATATTATAATTATTTCCAACTTTCTCCATTATTTTACTATATTTAAACTTAAAAAGCAATAGCTAAAAAGTTTGCAAAATAAACTTTTTAACTATCGCTTTGTTTTTTGTATTTACAACTAATAAAGTGTGACGCGGAAGGAAACGTCGCTGTCGCTGTAGGGTGGATCGTAGGTTAAATGGGAGCTCGAAGAAATGTTACCACCGCCGTAGAAAACTGCCTCCCCTACGTGTACAAGGGAAGTCGGGATCGTCACTCTTTTCAAGGGTCCATTCATATTCATTTCCTGCTAAATCATATATGTTTAATTTACAATTTCTGTCACTTGCTCCTGTTGTTAATAATACAGATTTTATATTACCGCTTCCCCCTTGTTTTATATGTTCCTTCACATATTCTCCGCTATCCTCTGTATATTCTGTCCATGTTGAACCATTGTCTGTTGAATATTTTCCTCTATCAAGTGAGAATGATACATCATTGTAATTGCCCCATTTCCCACTATTACTGTTTATATCTGTTGGCTCTAATGTATTTTCGAAAAACTTACACACTAAGTTCCATTGCACTCCAAACATTAAACTACTTGTTAATTCTCCACTTGTTGGCATTTCACTTGCTAATTTTTGTGCTTCACTACATGTTACCCAATTGTATGGGTATTTATTTGGTTGGCTTAATGCTATTGTTGTTACACTACCTTTATCTGATTCTGATCTTGCTGTTTCTACACCTGCCTCATATCTTCCTATCCAAAATCCTCCATTTTTATATACACTCTTTAACATTTTGTTCTTTGCTTCATTATACTCTTCTTCAGAATCAAATCCACATTCTTCGTAATATGAATCATCGGATGTACCATATGTTGAACTATACGTTTTCAAATCATTTTCTATTTTTTTATATTCGTCGTCTGTTAATTCTTGTCCTTGTTCTATTTTCGCATCTACTTCTGTTTTTGTTTCTTCTTTGTATGTTTTTTTGGGCACTTCTATCCATACAAATTCATCATTAGTACTATTATTCTTTATTACTAATCCTTCTGATACTGAATCTTCGTCTGGTTTTGTCGAAGCTGTATATCCATCTGGAATTTTCACTACTGTTTGTGTTCCACTTCCAGGATCTCCTTCATCTCCACTTCCTGTACTTGTTCCTGCTTCTGATGTTAAATTTAATAATGTTTTATAATCTGTTGCTGTTTTATAATATCTTAATACCCAGTCTTTATTTTCTGAACTTTCATCTGCTACTTTTGTAATTGGTTTTACATCACTTTCTTGTACTGTTGCCAATTTTGTTATATTTCCTGTTATTAAATCTCCTTTTTCTATTACGTATACATCTCCTGAATTTTTGTCTGTTCCTTTTCCTAGTTGCACTCCTTTTAATTTTGCTTCTGATATCGTATAACTGTCTTTTATATTGGTCTTATCATAACCATTTAAATATCCTATTCTTCCTAAATATTGTATCAACGATTCTCCTGTACTTCCTGACCTACTTTCCATTTCATAGTTGTATATTTCTAATTGCAATTCATCTTTTACTTGTGCATGAGAATTTGCCTCTCTTGCTTCATCCGCTTTTGTTAGTAATCCATTATCTCCAAATAGTGTGTTAATACTTACTCCTGCAAGAATTAAGATTACAATAATTGTAATAACAAGTGCTATTAATGTAATACCTTTGTTTTTTGTTTGCACTTTTTTGTACTTTGTTTTTTGGTTTTCATTTAGTTTTTCAACTTTTAACATATCTTTTCCTCTCTTTCTTTTGTTTAGTTTTTACATATTTTACTTTATTATTCATTAGAATAAAATTAATAAAATAGGCATCTTTAATATGTGTTAAATTCATTATATGAATAGTTAGTTTTATTGTCAATGACTTTTGTCTTTTTTTGTCGATTTTCATCTTTAAGTATGGTACTTAAAGATTTTTTTGTATTTATAATAATTAGATTATAATATATAAAAATAGCTAAAAATACAAGAAATTTCTTTATAAAAATTTAATAAAATATTTTTTCATATTTATGAAATTAAATACTTATAATTATTGAAAAGTCAGTAGTTATGAATATTTTTTTCATCTTTAAGTACCATACTTAAAGATTTTTTATTTCTTATTTTATTTTTTCCATCTTTGTAAATAGAATTTTTCTCTATTTTAATACAAAGGTATTTAATTTTCAATGTGCTTCTATTTACAAAAATAGATTTGTTCCAAATTTATTCTAAACATAAATTTTTTCTTTGTCAATAGTTTATCGAAATTATTTTACTGTTTTTAGAAACTTCTATAATTATTTTTTTATCATAATTAATTGCATGTCTTTATATAATATATTATAATAAATCTGTCACATGAAAGGAATGGTTAAAATGTTAGAAAAATGTATAGAAAATTATAAAGATGAAATTATTAAACACACTCAAGAATTAATTAGAATTCCAAGTGTTCATAAAGAATCAAATGACCCTTCTATGCCATTTGGCAAAGAAGCAAATAATGCTTTAGAATATATGTTAAACTTAGGACAAGAACTAGGGTTTCGCATTAAAAACATAGATGGTTATTGTGGATATATTGAATTTGGAGAAGGCCCTGAAATGCTTGGTATTATTGGACATCTTGATGTTGTTCCCGAAGGTGAAAATTGGACATTTCCACCATTTTCTGGAACTATTTGTGAAGGAAATATATATGGTAGAGGTGCAATTGATGATAAAGGTCCGGTAATGGCAAGTTTATATGCTATGAAAGCAGTTATGGATAATTGTCAAATTTCTAAACGTGTACGTTTAATATTAGGTCTTAAT
>CANQEA010000157.1 GCA_947594095.1 uncultured Clostridia bacterium
ATATTATTAATGTCTATTTCCATGTATTGTACTAATTTATCCATCATTTCTGTTAAGTCTGTTTGCATACCTATTCTTAGCATTTCTATTTGCATCGGACTAGATAATCCTGATTCTTCAAATGGGTCTATCCAAGATGAACCTCCAATCATGTTGTTAATTGCTGTTTCTATAATAGATAACATTACATAGTTATTAACTACGTTTTTACTGATTTCTAGTGATTCTTGTATTCTCATACCATTTCTTAGGTTTAAAAGCATTGCTCTCATTAATCTTGAAAAGTCTATTGCATAAATTAATGGACCAAATATTGGTGCTGTGTATTTGAACTTGTGAAAATTATATTTTCCTCTAGGAGTATTAACATAGAATATGATACCTCCCACTATACCAATTATAATCAAAACAGGTATATACCAATATTCTATTACCAAATTTACAAAGTCTGCAAACCAAAGAGTTACAGTTGGTAATTTATCTTGTGTTCCAACAGCATCAAATACAGATTGTAATGTTGGTACACCAACTAAAGCACCTACAACAAGTAAAACCATCAATAATACAAATAAAAGAATATTTGGTATTAATATAGACTTTATTTTTCTATTTAATGCTGATGAATCATCTAGATATGCTACTGCTTGCTCTAATGATTTTGTAAGAGATCCAGATAGTTCTCCTACTTTTATCATGTTAATATATATGTATGGGAATACTTCTGAGTAATATTCCATTGTTGTATACATATTTTCACCAGCTTCTAGTCCTGCCAAAATATCTTCTAATATTCCCTTAAAAGATGGATTTTCAGTGCTTTGTATAATTGTTGATAAAGCATGAATATTATTGAAATTTGCCTTTTTTAATAAGTAGAAATCTTGTGTAAATATAACTAAATCTCTATTTGTAATTTTTTCAGTAGTTTTTAAATATGATACTACTTTTTCTTTTGTAGTCTTTTTTGTAGCACTTTCTGTCATAAGCTTTGTAGTATTTACATTTTTAAGTAATTCTTCAACATTTTCTAAGTTCTTCTTTTTCTTTTGCTGATTATTTATTGATGCATATCTTAATTGTTGAATTTGAATTGGCATTAAATCGTTATTTTTTAGAGATTTAATTAATAATTGTTTACTTGCTGATTCTACTTTATTTCTAACAATTAGTCCATCTTTTGTTACTGCTCTATATAAATATGTAGGCATTTTGCGTTACACCTCCTAGTTTACCATTTTTCCTTTTTTGATTTTTGTTTGCATTATAATTCTGTTTAATGTATCAATATTCTTTTCTTCTATTTGAGATTTTGCTTGTTCTAATGTGATTTTTCCATCTACAAAAAGGTCTGCCAAAGAATTCATAAGTCCAATACTTCCTTTTTCTAGGTTGCTTTGAATAGCATCTTCGATTTCAGATACACTTAGTTTTTCTTTTCTAATAATTCCAGCAGTTACGTTGTCTACTACCATTACTTCTGGAACTAAAACTAATTTATCATTTGTTCCTTTTATTAATCTTTGTGAAATAACAAGTTTTAATAATGCAGATAGCAGATATTTTATACTTGCTTGATCTCTTACTTGATAGAAGTTTATAATTCTATCTATTGTTTCTGCACATGATTTTGTGTGTAATGTTCCAATTACTAAATGTCCTGATTCTGCCATTTCTATTGCAGCTTCTATTGTTTCTCTATCTCTAATTTCCCCTATTACTAGAATATCACAGTCTTCTCTTAATGAGTTCTTTACACCTGCACTAAAGTTTGATGCATCTCTACCACGCCCTATTTCTTTTTGAACAATCAAAGATTTTTTAGATACATGTCTATATTCAATTGGGTTTTCTAGTGTTAAAATCTTTTTATTTTGATTTTCATTTATGTAATTAATTAAAGCATTTAAAGTTGTTGTTTTACCAGAGTTTGTTTTACCAGTAACAAGTATTACTCCTTGTGGCTGATAAGTCATTCTTCTAACAATATCTGGAACACCTAAAGATTCGTATGTTGGTAATTCATTTTTTATTAACCTTAAAGTACAAATTGGTATATCTTCTGAAAATGAAATGTTTACCCTTAAACGAATATCTTTATAAACATAAGATGTATCAAGTTTTCTGGTTTTATTATAAACTTCGTCTTTATCTAAGTTTCCTTTAACCAAATAATCATATATTTCACTCATGTCTTCTGGTGTTAAAACTTTTGAATTTGGAACTGGAACTAAGTCTCTTAATATTCTTAGCATTGGCTTATTTCCACTTATTAAATGCACATCTGATGCATCCAGTTCTATTGCTTTATCTAAAATTTGATCCATGTTCATTTTTAAAACTCCTCCTTTGTTTTTCTAGATAAATTTATCAATTTTAGAAAAATACAAGTTTTCTGTTTAATTCTTCTAATGTGGTATATCCTTGTAAAACTTTATGAATTCCGTCAACAATTAGCGGTCTATATCCAAGCTCTATAGCTTTTCTTTTTATTTCTATACTTGATGCACCATTTATAATAAGTTCTCTTATTTCTTCATTTAAATCTAAAAATTCAAAAACACTAATTCTTTCGTAATATCCAGTATTATGACAATATTTGCATCCAACTGCTTGATATGTTTTGAAATCATCTACTTTTATATCTTCATTGTATTTTTCAAGTACATTTTTAATAATTTCTTTTTCTTCTTTTGTAAATTCTCTCTCTTTTTTACATTTTGGACATATTCTTCTAACAAGTCTTTGTGATATTGAAGTAGCAAGAGTACTTGCAATATCATAGTCTGAAATTCCTATTTTTCTCAAACGATTAATTACTTCTATACTATCTATTGTATGTATTGTAGACAAAACATAGTGTCCTGTTTGACCTGCTTGCATAGCAATTTCTGCTGTTTCTTTATCACGGATTTCTCCAACTAAAATTATGTCTGGATCTTGTCTTAAAACGGTTCTTAGTGAATTAGAAAAAGTCGCTTTATTTTCATCTGTTTCAATTTGGTTTAATCCTTTAATACGAATTTCAACTGGATCTTCAATTGTTGTAATATTTATTTCTGGTTTATTTAATGAATTCACAATACTATATAAAGTTGTTGTTTTACCTTCTCCTGTAGGTGCTGCAATAATTGTTATACTATTTCTTTTATCTATGTATTTGTTAAAT
>CANQEA010000158.1 GCA_947594095.1 uncultured Clostridia bacterium
GCATATACTTCTTGGAATGTAAGTGTTGCATTTTCTATAAAATCTGCACTTCTTCTATGATGGTCTATTATTACTATTTTAGACGTGTTATTTAATAATTCTGGTGCTTCTACATAGCTTTGTTTATGTGTGTCAACAACAACTAATAAAGTGTCATCATCTATATTTTCCGCCGCAACTTCTTTACTAATTAATACATCTTCATATTCTGGTTCTTTAAGTAAGCTTTCTTTAAAATTTTTTAGAGTAGTTGTTTCATCGCTATTTATAATATAAGCATTTTTATTTAAAGATTTTGCAAGCCTGTATATACCGATACTTGAGCCCATACAATCTATATCTGGGTTATTATGCCCCATAATCATTACTTTTGTACTTTCTTTAATTAGATTTTCTAAAGCATGTGCTACAACTCTTGCTTTAACCTTTGTTCTTCTTTCTACTTCTTGAGTTCTTCCACCAAAAAATTTATAGATATCATTTTCTCTGATAACTGCTTGGTCTCCACCTCTACCTAAAACAATATCCATAGCAGTTTGTACAGATTCATATTTTTCTTTATCTGTATTTCCTTCATTAGATACTGCTATACTTAATGTAAATTGTATATTTTCTTTTGTTTCAATTTCTTTAATTTTATCTAATATACTAAATTTATCTTCTTTTACTTGTTCTAGATATCTTTGTTCAAATAGATAAATATATTTATTTTTATCTGATTTGATTAAGACTCCATTCATTTGATTTGTCCATTCATAAATACATTTATCAATTTCTGCAATTACTTGAGGCCTTTCTTCTGTTTCTAGTTGTTGCATTGTTTCTTCGTAGTTATCTACCATAAGAATAGATACACATGATTTAGAGTCTTTATATTCTTGTTGTAATTTTTTGTTTTCTGTTTCATCAATAAAGTATAAAATAATAGTATTTTCCTTTTTCTCTCTATGTTTTAATTTTACAGCTTTACCTATTATTCTATATTGTTTTTCACCGATTTCCATTTCTTTTCTAAATTCTTTTTTGCTGTCTTTCATTTCTTTCTTGAAGTCATCTAACACTTGTTTAATGTAATTGTCAATATCTATATTTGCAAACTCTTTTCCAAATTTTGAACTTTTCCAGATAACATTTCCATCCATTTGCATAATGATTAGTGGAAAAGGTGTTGCAATTAAGCTACTTTTTGCAGTAGTGTCTATTGTTAATGTTAAGTCTTGCAAGGTTTCACTAATTTGACTTTTTCTTTTGCTATTTGTTGCTATTGTATATACTACAACAAAAAGGAAAATAAAAATTGATGGTATTATCATAGCTGTATTTTCCACACAAATTACAACTAGTAGTATTAATATAATAGCAAGATATATTTTTGTTCTTGAAATTATTTTTTCAAATAACTTTTTATTTTTATTTTGCATATATATTTTTCTCCTATTTTTTTACTTTTTTATTCTATACCATTTTACTGAAAAATAGTCATTTTGTCAAGTTTTTGCTTTTTTGTTATAAACATTCTAAGGCTTTATAAGCAAACTAATTTGCGTGTTTTCTTTACATAATTTGCAAAATAAAAATCTCTCAGCTAAGCCGAAAGATTTTTATTTTTATATTATTCATTCCAAAATGCTTGATATGTTTTATAAGCTGCATAGATATCATATTTGCTAGTTACTTCATATGGTGAATGCATTGATAATAATGGAACTCCACAGTCTATTACATCTGCTCCTTTATTTGCTAAAATATATGCAATAGTTCCGCCACCGCCGATATCTACTTTTCCAAGTTCTGCAATTTGATATTTAATATCATCTCTTTCTAAAATGTTTCTAAGCCATGCTACATATTCAGCATTTGCATCTGATGCTCCAGATTTACCTCTTGCTCCTGTATATTTGTTAATAGAAATTCCTTTTCCAATTAGACCTGCATTTTGTTTATCTGATACAGATGCATATAATGGATCAAATCCAGCATCTACATCAGATGATAACATTTTTGAGAAACAAAATACTCTATCTAATAAGTTTGGTCTGTTAATTCCTAATTTGTTTAATATTTCTGATATAAAGAATTCAAACATATGTGATTCCATACCTGTATTTCCCATACTTCCAATTTCTTCTTTATCAGATAAAATACATACAGCTGTATTTTTAACATTTTGAAGTGTCATCATAGCAGCTAAAGCCATATAACTACATACTTTGTCATCTTGACCATATGCTGCTACCATGCTTGAATCAAGTCCCATATTTCTTGCTTTAAATGCTGGAACTAACTCAATTTCTGAACTAGTTAAATCAATTTCTGTTATTCCATATTTTTGATTTAATATATTTAAGATATTTAATTTAACTGTTTCTGTTACTTTCTCATCTGCAGGATATGGCATACTACCAATTAATAGATTTAAACTTTCTCCTGCAACTCCATCTTTTAGTTTTTTCTCCATTTGTTCTTGAGCTAAATGTGGTAATAGATCTGTAATTGTAAATATTGGGTCATTTTCATCTTCTCCAATACAAATATCTATTTTTTCACCATTTGTTTTTACAATTGTTCCATGGATACTAAGTGGAATTGTTGTCCATTGATATTTTTTTATACCACCATAGTAATGTGTTCTAAAATATGCAAGACCTGTATCTTCATATAAAGGATTTGGTTTTAAGTCTAATCTTGGTGAATCAACATGTGATCCAATAATATGCATTCCATTTTCTATGTTTTCTTCTCCTATAATTGCTAAATACATACTTTTATCTCTATTTATGAAATAAATTTTGTCTCCTGGTTTTAATTCTGAAAATTCTATAATATCTCTATATCCATTTTCTTCAGCTAACTTTCTTGCTTCTTTAATAAACTCTCTTTCTGTTTTTGCATGATTTAAAAAGTTAATGTAATTATCACATAAGTTAAATATTTCTTTTTTTTGACTTTCATCTATGGATTTCCATCCATCTTCTTTTTTAGCAAATAATTTTGCTTTTAGTTCTTCTCCCATAATTTTTATCCTTCCCTTCTAATTTTATTTTTAACAATTTATAAAGTAAGTATACCATTATATTCTAATTTTGGCTAGTATTTTTTTACGTAATTT
>CANQEA010000159.1 GCA_947594095.1 uncultured Clostridia bacterium
ATATTTTTTATTTCATCTTTGTTATTTATTACTTGATAATCATAATTTTGTTTTTGATTAAAGAATACATCATCATACATATAAGAAATATTTTCTTTTACATCAGACCATTTTGAAATATCTTTTCTTGGTTTTTTGTTTCCTCTTTCAATTCCAAATACTTTTAGAGAATATTCTTTATCTTTTAACATTTCTAGAAGTTCATTGTCATATTTTTCTGCCCATGAATAAGCTTCTTCATAAACTTTTTCAGCTGTGAATTTTGATATAACAGTTTTCCCAACATCAAGTAATTTTACCATATCAAATAAAGCGCCACTTACACTCATTTTATTAAGTTGTAAATCAAATTCCTCTACAGGCTTGTCTGGATTTTGTCTTCTCCAGTTTTCAAAATTAGAATTTGCAATATTAAGTAAATATTCGATTACCGCTTCTTTTGGTATTCCTTCTTTTTCATAGTAACTGACTGCTGCTTCTGGATCTTTTCTTTTACTTAATTTTCTCTTATTTCCATTATCGTTTTTCATGATTGGCGCAATATGAGCATATTTAGGAGCTTTAAATCCTAATTCATAAAATAATTGTAAATGTAAAGGAACTGAAGATAACCATTCATCTCCACGAATAACATGTGTTGTTCTCATTAGATGGTCATCTACTGCATGTGCAAAATGATAAGTTGGCAAACCATCTGCTTTTATAATTACTATATCTTGATCGTTTTCAGGGAATTCTACATTTCCTTTAATTACATCTTTATGTTTTATTTTTCTATCTTCTCTACCTGGTGATTTAAAACGAATAATATAACTTTCTCCATTTTTAATTTTTTCTGCCATTTCCTCTACTGTATTGTTTCTACATTTTGCCCATACCCCATAATATCCTGGTCTTATTTTAGCATCTTCCTGTTTTTTACGAATAGCTTCAACTTCTTCCGTACTACAAAAACATGGATATGCCTTACCTTGTTCTATTAAATATTTTGCATATGCTTGATAAATTTCTTTTCTTTGAGATTGTTTATATGGTCCATAATCTCCTTTGCCTTCTTCTTCATTTATCATTCCCTCATCTGGGCTAAATCCAAAATTATTAAGAGAATTCACAATTTCAGATGTTCCATTTTCAATTTCTCTTTTTTGGTCTGTATCTTCTATTCTCACAAAAAACACGCCATCTGTTTGATTAGCTAATTTTTTTGCAATTAATCCTTGATATAATCCACCAATATGAACAAATCCTGTTGGACTTGGTGCAATCCTTGTAACAATTGCTCCTTCTTTTAAGTTTCTTTCTGGATATTTTTCTTCATAATAACTTATTTCTTTCGCATCTGGGAATATTAAATCTGCTAAATCTTTATATGTCATAATAATTACCTATAATCTAAACGATTACTCTTTTTAGATTCCTTTCCTTTTTATTTTGTTATTTATAAATATAGCATAAATTACATAAGAAGTAAATAATATACATGATTATTTATTACAGTTTGTTAGCAAGTAAAAACCGTTTCAGACTATTTTTCCGTCCTCCGTACAACAATATCATCTAAATAAAATACTGCTGATTGTCCTGGTGTTATTGCTCTTTGAGGTTCATCTAAAAATACTCTTATATTTTTTTCTTCTTGTTTTATTTTTGCCTTATGGGCTTTTGTAGAATATCTGGTCTTAACATCTACTTCCATTTCTTCTTTTATTTCATCATAAAGCAAAAGATTAATATCACTTACTAAAAATTCTTGTGTGTATAGCTCACTTTCTACTCCAACAATTACTTCGTTTCTTTCAATATTATATCCTAATACAAAAAGTGGCTCTGAATAAGATATTCCAAGACCTTTTCTTTGACCAATTGTATAATAATATAAACCATTATGCTTGCCTAAAACTTCACCTTTAGTGTTTACAATATTTCCTTCTTTTGGTTTTAATGAACTGTTAGTTTCTAAAAATTTTTTATAATTTCCATCTGGAACAAAACAAATATCTTCACTATCTGGTTTATTTGCAACTTTTAAATTGTTATCTTTTGCAATTTGCCTTATTTGTTCTTTACTTTCAAAATCAGATAAAGGAAACAAAACATGTCCTAGCAATTCTTTTGGCATATTCCATAAAACATAGCTTTGATCTTTTTTTCCTGCATTTGATTTCTTTAATACATATTTTCCATATTTTTCACTATACTCAGTCTTGGCATAATGCCCTGTTGCTATGTAATTACACCCTAACTCTTTTGCTTTCTCATACATAAAACCAAATTTCATATATTTATTACATTCTATACATGGGTTTGGAGTTCTACAATTAGCATAACAATTAATAAAGTCATCAATAACATATTTTTT
Source organism: uncultured Clostridia bacterium (assembly GCA_947594095.1). The sequence continues at coordinate 2,360 of CANQEA010000159.1, forward strand.
AAACTCATTTTTTGCATTATATGTAAAATGTGGTATACCAATTGAATTACACACATTTTTAGCATCTAAATATGTTTCTTGATTACAACAACTACTTCCTGCAAATAATTCTAATGTTGTTCCAATTACTTCATATCCTTGATTCTTCAGCAAAAGGGCTGATACACTACTATCTACCCCTCCACTCATTCCGAGTAATACTCTTTTATTTTCCATTTATAGTTCTCCTTCTATTTGCATATCTAATTTGTTTAGAAAAGATTTAAATTACTTTTTAACATCGTTATTTAAGATATCTTCAATTGTATGCCATGCTAAAAGAGCACATTTAACTCTTGCTGGCATATGTGATACATTTTTAAAAGCAATTGCATCTTCTAATTTTTTTAATTCTTCTTCATCAACTGTTTCTCTTTTAATCATATCTATAAATATTTTTATAATTTCTTTTGCTTCTTTCACTGTTTTTTCTTTTAATGTATCTATCATAACAGAAGTAGATGCTTGTGAAATAGCACATCCATGTCCTGTAAATGCCATGTCTTTTATAACATCTCCATCTAATTTTAACTGCAAAGTTATTTCATCTCCACAATTAGGGTTATGCCCTATTTCTGAAAAATCTGCATCTTCTAAATTTTTCTTATTATATGAATTCATGCTATGTTCCATAATTAATTCATTATAAACATCATTTAAATCTTCCATGTGACCTCCAA
>CANQEA010000160.1 GCA_947594095.1 uncultured Clostridia bacterium
TATATCTTTTATTCTATCTTGATAATATTCTTTTATTTCACCATTTTTGTAGCATACAACTAATGATGCATTTTTGTCTAATAATATCTTTTTGATTTGTTCTAGCTTATTCATTTTCTAAATGTATTCCTTTCTTAATTCCCTTTGCTATAAATGGTACACATATTAATTGAATTACAATTCCTGGTATTCCTGCTATAATGCTATCAATAACAGATATCCCATAAGTAGGTAATCCTAGTCCATTAATTGCAATGAATAATATTCCTGCATATAACACTCTACCTAAAATAATTGTTGCAATTAATGATATATAAGAGTTGAATTTTTTATTTAGAACACTTAATAATACTGCATAAATTACAAGCTCTATTAACATATATGGAAGTCTTTCAATTGTTGGCATTCCTGTTAATAAGTAACTAAATATAACTGAGCTACCTGCAACTATACTTGCGCTTATCCCACCAAATGTAAGTGCAGCAATTAATACTGCTATATGCATTGGTAAGAAAGTTGCTCCTGCTGAACTTCCCGCAAGCACATGGAATATCCTAGGTAAAGCTATACCTATTCCACTTAAAAGAATTGTTCCTATTATATATTTTGCTTTAGTAGATGATAATACATCTATCAAGCTTTTTTGTTTTTTTACATTTTCTACTTTCTCAATCATTTTTTAATCATTCCTTTCTAACTTAATAATTCAGCAAACTGTTTCATTGCTTCTGATATTTTTAATTGTTGTGGACAAACCGCTTCACAACTTTTACAACCAATACAAGCACTTGGCTTTTTGTCATCTGGTAAAGCACTTATTGCCATTGGTGCAATAAATCCACCTCCAGTAAATGTGTGTTCATTATATAAAGATAACAGTTCTGGTATATTTAAGCCTTTAGGACAATGTGCCGTACAATATCTGCAAGCAGTACATGGAAGTATATTTCCTTTTAACATTTCGTCTGCTACTCCCAATATTGTTTTCATTTCTTCTTCATTTAATGGTTTATTTTCTTCAAATGTCTTTATATTATCTTGCATTTGTTCCATATTGCTCATACCAGAAAGAACCATTGTAACTTCTGGTATCGATTGTAAGAACCTAAATGCCCAAGCAGGTATTCCCTCTTCTGGTCTTGCTTGTTTTAGCTTTTCTTCTTGATTTTGAGTAAGTTTTGCAAGTTTACCTCCTCTTAATGGCTCCATTACCCATATTGGAATATTCCATTCTCTTAATAATTCAATTTTAGCTTTTGCATCTTGGAATTTATAGTCTAGATAATTTAATTGTATCTGACAAAATTCCATATGTTCACCATAAGCATCTAAGAATTTTTTTAAAACATTGTAACTTCCATGAACTGAAAATCCTAAATGTTTAATTCTACCATTTTCTTTTTGCTTCAATAAATATTCTAGTATTCCATATTTTTCATCTAAATATGGATCAACATTTTTTTCGTATACATTATGGAATAAATAAAAATCAAAATATTCCATTCCTGTTTTTTGTAATTGTTCTTCAAATATTTTTTCAACTTTATCCATATTTGATAAATCATAACCAGGAAATTTTGTTGCTAGATAGTAACTATCTCTTGGATATTTATTTAATATTTTTCCAATTACTTTTTCTGATTCTCCATTATGGTATCCATATGCTGTATCAAAATAATTTACGCCATTTTTTATTGCATATTCAACCATTTTAGCTGTTTCTTCTTCATCAATTGGTATATCTCCACTTACCCCTTTAGTTGGTAATCTCATTGTACCAAAACCTAAAGCAGATAGTTTTAAATCTTTAAAATTTTTGTATATCATAATTTCACTCCTTTTATAAATCTAGTTTATTTGTCCATTCTTGTAATTCACTTTCTGATACAGAAGCAGGAAATCTTTTTCCTTCATTCCATTTTGTTTCTTTAGAACATGATGGTTTTAATTCAGAAACTGTATTTCCCATTCCACTACTACCTGATGTTGCAAATGGAATTACTGTTTTTCCGCTAAAATCATAGCTTTCTAAAAAAGTATTAATTATTGTTGGCGCAACATACCACCATATTGGAAAGCCTACATATACAATATCATATTCTTCCATATTTTCTAGCTTTCCATTAATTTCTGGTCTTGAAGAGTGGTCTTTCATTTCAATAGAACTTCTACTGTTTTTGTCCATCCAATTTAAATCAGCCTCTGTATAAGGTTCTTTTGGTACAATCTCGTATAAATCTGCATTTTCAACTTTTGCTAATTTTTCAGCAACACCTTTTGTTACTCCACTAGCACTAAAATACGCAACTAATTTCTTCATAATAAAATTCCTCCTTTTTAATATACATTATTTAATTATACTCATGTTTTTCTTTAGTATTATATATTAATTTTTATTATAATACAAGTTTAAATTTTAACTATAACTTGTCATATTCTTCATCAGTAACAGGCTCAAGCCATTCGTTTGATGTGTTTTCTCCAGGTACTTCTACAGCTATATGACTGAACCAACAATTTTTCGCTCCATGCCAATGTTTTACATTAGCAGGAATTACAACAATATCTCCTTCTTTTAGACTTTGTGCTGGTTTTCCTTCTTCTTGATACCAACCTTCTCCTTCAACACAAATTAAAACTTGCCCTCCACCTTTTTCTGCTTTATGAATATGCCAATTATTTCTACATCTAGGTTCAAAAGTTACATTTGCAAAACTTATTCCATTTTCTGTTTTAGCAAGCCATTTTAAGTATGAATTTCCTATAAAATATTTTGCGAAGTTTACATTTGGTTCTCCCATTCCAAATGCGCCTCCATGAGTTTCTTTAACATTTTTATCTGTTTGTTTTTCCATAATACATCAATTCCTTTCTTATTATTTATATTCAACAATTTCTGATAAATCCTTTCTAACATTGTGCATAGGTGAAGGTTTACAATCATCAGTCTTATATCCTAGTGGAATAAGACATATTGGCTCAATGTTTGCACCTAAATTGAATTCTTGTTTTAAAATATCTTTATCAAACATTTCTATCCATATATTATCTATACCTACATTTGT
>CANQEA010000161.1 GCA_947594095.1 uncultured Clostridia bacterium
AAAGTTTTAAAAAGTAAAAAAGATTATAGAAGTAAAACATCTTTGAAAAAGAGTATTTTATTAATCTCTGCAATTACAATCCATAATATTCCGGAAGGAATGGCAATTGGAGTCGCGTTTGGTGGAATGGCAAATGGAACACCAGGTATGAGTTTAATAGCTGCAATTATGCTTGCAGTTGGAATAGGAATACAGAATTTCCCAGAAGGGGCAGCAGTATCGTTACCACTTAGAAATGAAGGATTTTCTAGATTTAAAAGTTTTATGTGGGGGCAAGCGTCAGGATTAGTAGAACCTGTTGCGGCTGTAATTGGAGTTGTATTAGTTTTAACAATAAGGAGTATATTACCATTTTTATTAGCATTTGCAGCAGGAGCAATGATTGCAGTTGCTGCAAGGGAATTACTTCCTGAATCTATACAGGAAAATAAAAATTTAGCGACATTAGGATTAATTGCTGGATTTGTACTTATGATGGTACTTGACGTTGCATTAGGATAAATATTATAAAAACCTCTGGAAACAGGGGTTTTAAATTTATCAAAAAATCATAATAAAATATGGTAAAATTTTAAATTTAGTGTTATAATAACGACACAGGAATAAAAGTATCATAAAATATAAAAAAGAAAGGAAGAATTTAATTATGGAAAAATTAAGAGGATTTGAAATAGCAAAAGGTTTTGAAAATGAAAATATCAATTTACCAATTAGAAAAACAAAATATTCAGCAGGATATGACATTGAAGCAGCAGAAGATACACTAATACCAAGTTTTAAAAAAGGTATGGCACCCACACTTGTAAAAACAGGATTAAAAGCATATATGCAAGATGACGAAATGTTGCTTTTATATAACAGAAGTTCTAATCCAAAGAAAAAAGGGTTAATATTATCAAATAGTGTTGGAGTTGTTGATAAAGACTACTATGGTAATCCAGATAACGACGGACACATCATGTTTGCATTTTACAATATTAAAGATGAAGATGTTGTTATAAAAAAAGGAGAAGCTATTGGTCAAGCAATATTCCAAAAGTATTTAGTTACAGATAATGACGTTGCAGAAGGTGAAAGAGTAGGGGGATTTGGCTCTACAAATAAATAAAATATAGCTAAGTTGTAATAAAAAATAAAAAAATTTTAAAAATATTTTTTCTTAGAGACTCAAGGGTTAGAAACCAGCTGTACATAAAAAATATATGGTAAAGGCTTTGACTTTTACCATTTTTTGTTGTATAATATATATGGTTAAAAAATCCAATAAAGTTATATATTGACATAACTTTATTATATTTTTTTGACGAATTTATAAAAAAATGCTGAAAGGAGAGAACATACATGTTTAATGTAGGAGATAAAATTGTATACCCAATGCATGGGGCAGGGGTAATTGATGCGATTGAAGAAAAAGATATATTAGGAGAGAAACAATCTTACTATATATTGAAAATGCCAGGGGAAGTAAAAGTTATGGTTCCAACAGCAAAGGCAGAAGCAGTAGGGGTAAGAAATATTATAGACAAAAATTCAGCAGATGAAGTAATAGGAATACTTGAAAAAGACGAAACAGAAATGGATAAAAATTGGAATAAACGTTATAGAGATAATATGGATAGAATGAAAAGTGGAGATATCTACGAAATAGCAGATATTGTTAGAAACTTAAGTTTCAAACAAAAAGAAAAAGGATTATCTACTGGAGAAAAGAAAATGCTAAACAATGCAAAACAAATTTTAGTTAGTGAGCTTGTTTTAGCAGAACATTCAACACAAGAAGAAGTTGAACAACTTGTAGAAAACAAAATAAATACATCATTTATGATGTTTAGATCAGAAGAAGTTGCTCCACAAAATGTTGTAAACAAATTCATTCCATTCGAAGGAACAGGAACATCAGATAATATCTAATAATACATAAAAAGAACTAGATTCTCTAAAATAGGAAGAAATCTAGTTCAATAAACAAAAAATAATCATATAAATATATGATTCTATAAGCATTGTAGCAAATAAATTAAATCAAGTCAATAGAAAAATCAAAAAAAATCATGTTTTTTGGGACGAAATCAAAAAACATGATTTTTTTACGTTAAACTATTGACAAATAGTATTAAATATAGTATCATATATTTAACATAAAACAAAACTTTAATTAAAGGAGCAACATATATGCCAGACATAAGCAAATTAATACAAAAGATGAAAAGACAGCCTAATGGAATTAAATTTCAAGAATTAGCTAAGGTTTTAGAATATAGTGGATATACAATGAAACCTAAAAAACGGAACATCACATAGACAATTTATAAATTTGAAACGGTGATGTAATAACAATTAAAGAAGAAAATCCGTTGAAGGCAGTATATGTTAAAGATGCATTAAAAAGGATAGGTGAATAAAAGTGTATTAATGGAGTACACTTATAATGGGGGGAAAATATTATGAAAGAGGTAAAAGAATATATGAAATTACCATATAACTATATTATTCAGCCAATTAACGATGAAAGTGGTTTTTATTTTTATGCACGAGTATTAGAACTAGATGGGTGCCAAAGCACAGGAGAAACATTTGAGGAGGCATATGAAAATCTAAAAGAAGCAATGGAAGGATGGATCGAAGCAAAATTAGAAGGTGGTTTTGAAGTGCCATTACCAGTAGGTTACGATGACTTTAGTGGTAAGTTTGTTGTAAGAATTCCTAAGTCATTGCATTATAAACTATCTGTAGAAGCAGAACAAGAAGGAGTATCATTAAATCAATATGCATTGTATAAATTGAGTCGTTAAAGAATCATGTTTTTTAACTCAATACCTAAAATATGTTTTTTGGGATGGGGTCAAAAAACATGATTTTGTTTTTTATACATCATACGTCTCTAAATCAGTAAATGCAGGGCTATATAAGTTTCTGCCTTTGTAATCATAACGTGAGCCATGACAAGGGCAATCCCAAGTTTTATC
>CANQEA010000162.1 GCA_947594095.1 uncultured Clostridia bacterium
TTTTTATGTCTTTTTATAATTTATCATATTGTGATTTAATTGGCCTTGCAAGTTCACTTGCAATTTTAATTAGTGAAGATTTATCTGATAATGAAATAAGTATTCTTTCTGCATTTTTTAATGCTTTATCAGATAATTTAGCAATAATTGCTACACAAAAATCTTCAAATAATAATTCTTCTACAAATTTATAATTCTCTTCTTCCTTCTAAAGCTTTTGTAAGGGTTATTTCGTCAGTATATTCTAAATCTCCACCAACCGGAATTCCATGTGCAATTCTAGTTACTTTTATTCCTAAAGGCTTAATCAACTTAGACAAATACATAGCTGTTGCTTCTCCCTCAACTCTAGGATTTGTTGCAAGTATAACTTCTTTTACCTCAGAATTCATTAATCTTGATAAAAGTTCTTTTATTTTTATGTCGTCTGGACCAATTCCATTCATTGGTGATATTGAACCATGTAATACGTGATATACTCCTTTAAATTCATGTGTTTTTTCCATAGCAATAATGTCTCTAACATCTTCTACAACGCATATTAAATTTTCATCTCTTTTAGGATTTGAACATATAAAACATGGATCTGTATCTGAGATGTTATAACATTTACTACAATATTTTAGATTTTTTTTTGCATTTAGAATAGAAGAAACAAATTCATTTGTTTCTTCTTCTGAACAGTTTAACATATAAAAAGCAAGTCTTGCCGCTGTTTTATGTCCTATGCTTGGAAGTCTTTCAAAACTTTCTATTAATTTTTCTATTGATGGTGAATAGTATGACATCTTTTTCCTCCATAATGCTATTCTACATTAATCCTGGTATATTAAATTTTCCAAGTCCTTCTGCTTGTGCGCTATCTACTTTTCTTAATGCATCATTTATACATGTTAATATTAAATCTTCTAACATTTCAACATCATCTGGGTCAACTGCTTCTGGTTTTATTTTAATTTCTTTAATTTCTTTTGCTCCTGATACTTTAACTTGAATAACTCCTCCACCTGCAGTAGATTCAAATTCTTTTGCTGTTAATTCTTCTTGTGTTTTTTGCATATCTGCTTGCATCTTTTTTGCTTCTTTCATTAAGTTATTAATATTCATTCCGCCGAATCCTCCCATGCCTCCTGGGAATCCACCTCTTTTTGACATTATAAATCACAATCCTTTCATATATTTGCAAGAAAAATCTGATTTGTTTCTCTTGTATATTTTTATTATAAATTATTCTATAATATTAAATGGTATGTCTGAACTTTCTGCTAATTCTTCTATGTTTCCACCTTTTTCAATTGTATCACTTATTTGGCTTTCTGCAATATATTTTATTTGCATTTCTTTACCACACGCTATAGATACTAAATTTGAAATCTCTCTTATGTTTTCAGGTTTTTCTAATACTGTCTTTCCAAATGCAGTAATTCTTCCTGGGAATTCTATCCCAACTGTCATATCATTTAATTCTTTTGCTTTTGTATTTAATAAATTTGTATATAATACGATTTTTCCACTTTGTTTTAAATCATTCATAATTTCTGGCCAGTATTTTTCTGCTTTGTTTGGATATTTTTTGGTTGGTACTTTATTTTGAGATACTTGTTTTGTCGCTGCAACTTCTGGCTTTATTTCTACTTTATTTACAACTCTTGTAGTTTGATTTTGTACTTCTTTATTTTCTTTAAGGTCGCTTTTTTCAACAATCTTTTCTACATTTTGTATTCTTTTTTCCATATCTTCTGAAATGCCTGATTGCTTATTGCATAGCTTTATTATTCCTGCTTGAAATACTATTGTTTTTTGTCTTGACCATTTAATTTCCGCTTCTAATTCTGATAAACTGTAAATTAAATTTATTAATCTTTCTTTAGTTACTTCTTTTGTTAATTCTTTTATTTGTTCTATTTCTTCATCTGTATATAAATCAATGTTTGACGTTGTTTTATAAATTAATATATCTTTAATATATTTAATAATTTCCCAAAGTATATAATCTATATCTTTTCCTTCTTTAAGGACTTCATCCATACCTTCCAATGCTTTTTGTACATCATAAGTAATAATTGATTTTGTTATTTCATTTATTGATGTAAATTTTGGAATTCCTACTAAATCTCTAACTTTTTCCTCATCAACATTTGAACTTTCGTCTTGTATACATCTTTCTAATATTGATAAAGCATCTCTCATTGCTCCTTCTGATAAAACTGCAATCATTTCTAGCGCTTTTTTTGTAATTTGTATGTTGCTTTCTTTACATACAATTTCTAATCTTTTTATTATATCTTCATTAGATATTCTTTTGAAATCAAATCTTTGGCATCTAGAAAGTATCGTTGCTGGTAGCTTTTGAGGCTCTGTAGTTGCTAAAATAAATTTTACATGTTCTGGTGGTTCTTCTAGTGTTTTTAACAATGCATTAAAAGCTCCTTGTGATAACATGTGAACCTCGTCTATAATGTAAACTCTGTATTTTGCTTTTGTTGGTAAAAAGTTTACTTCTTCTCTTATACTTCTAATGTCCTCTACACTATTATTTGATGCTGCGTCCATTTCTACAATGTCAGTTAATGATCCATTTAGTGCACTTTTACATATTTCACATTCATTACATGGTTCACCATCTTTTGGTGATAGGCAGTTTATTGCCCTTGCTAGTATTTTTGCACTTGATGTTTTCCCTGTTCCCCTACTTCCATTGAATAAGTATGCATGACCTACTCTATTTGCTATTATTTGATTTTTTAGTGTTCTTGTTATTGCCTCTTGTCCTACCATTTCTGAAAATGTCATTGGTCTAAATTTTCTATAAAGAGCTGTGTACCCCATATTCTCACATCCTCTTACTATCCCTTAAACATAATACTTAATCTCTCTATGGAAAGCATTCCACATAAAGATGACTACTTATTGCTGCTTCCTTCCGGACCTGACAAGGTTCGTAGGTCTTTATTGAAATACTC
>CANQEA010000163.1 GCA_947594095.1 uncultured Clostridia bacterium
TCTCCTTCAATTGCATTAACTGGACAATGTTTTTGACACAACCCACAACCTTTACATTTTTCTTCATTTATAACAATTTTAGCCATAGCTTTACATTCTTGTGCTCTACATTTCTTTTCTACTACATGTTCTTCAAACTCATCTCTAAAATATTTCATTGTGCTTAAAACTGGGTTAGGTGCTGTTTGACCAAGTCCACAAACACTTGCTTCTCTGATGTTTACTGCTAATTTTTCTAGACGCTCTAAATCTTCTTTTTCTCCTTTTCCTGCACATAGCTTTTCTAGTATTTCTAACATTCTTTTTGTTCCAATTCTACAAGGAGTACATTTACCACAACTTTCACTAACTGTAAATTCTAGATAGAATTTAGCTAAACTTACCATACATTTTGTATCATCCATAACAATTAATCCACCAGAGCCCATCATAGAACCAATTTCTTTTAATGATTCATAATCAATTGGTGTATCAATATGTTCTTTTGGAATACAACCACCAGATGGTCCACCTGTTTGTGCAGCTTTAAATTCTCTATTATTTGGTATTCCTCCACCTATATCAAATACGATTTCTCTAAGTGTTGTTCCCATTGGTACTTCAACTAGTCCAATATTATTTACATTTCCACCTAAAGCAAATACTTTTGTTCCTTTTGAATTTTCTGTTCCTATACTTGAGAACCATTCTGCTCCTTTTAAAATAATTTGAGCAATATTTGCATATGTTTCAACATTGTTTATTAATGTTGGTTTTCCCCATAGTCCAGATTGAGCAGGATATGGAGGTTTTACTCTTGGTTGGCCTCTTTTTCCTTCAATTGATTCAAGAAGTGCTGTTTCTTCACCACAAACAAACGCACCTGCTCCTAGTCTTATTTCAACTGTAAAAGAAAAGTCTGTTCCAAAAATGTTATCTCCTAATATTCCATAATCTTTCGCTTGGTCAATTGCTATTCTTAATCTTTTTACTGCAATAGGGTATTCTGCTCTGACATATATATAACCTTTATCTGCTCCTATACAATATGCAGCAATTGCCATTGCTTCTATTACAGAATGTGGATCTCCCTCTAATATACTTCTATCCATAAATGCTCCAGGGTCTCCTTCATCTGCATTACAAACAACATATTTTTGTTTTCCTTCTGAAAGTTTAGTTAGTTCCCATTTCTTACCTGTTGGGAAACCAGCTCCACCACGGCCACGTAAACCAGATTGTTTTACAACTTCTATTGTTTCATCTGGTGTCATTTTAGTTAAAACTTTTTCTAAAGCTTTATAACCATCAAATGCAAGATATTCATCTATATCTTCTGGATTAATTACACCACAATTTTTTAAAGCTATTCTTTTTTGTTTTTTATAGAAACTTAATTCATCAAGTCTTGCTACTTTTGTTCCATCAATATCTTTACAAAGAAGTCTGTCAACAGTTTTTCCTTCTATAATATGTGTTTGGATAATTTCTTCACAATCATCTGGCGTAACTAATGCATAAAAAGTATCTTCTGGTCTAATTATTACAATAGGTCCTTTTGCACATAGTCCAAAACAACCTGTCTTTATTACACGAACATTTTCAATATTTTTTTCTTTTAATATTCTTCTAAAGTTTTCTAAAATTTCTGGTGATTTTGATGATGTACATCCTGTACCATGGCATACCAAAATGTGTTTTTCTCTTGTTTTAGCATCAATATTAACTCTTAAATCTAGTTCTTCTCTTTTTTCTTTTCTAATTTTTCTTATCTCATCTAATGTTTTCATAAATGCCTCCTTAAATTTTTTAATTATTTTTTAGCTGACAATTCGTCTAATACCTGATCTAATTTTTGCACAGTAGCCTTTCCATACACTTCACCATTAACAGTGAAAACTGGTGCTAGTCCACAAGCTCCAACACATCTTGTTTCTTCAATTGAAAACTTGCCATCTTCAGTAGTTTCTCCTGGCTGAATTTTTAATCTGTCTAACAAACGATCCATAATTTTTTGTGCGCCTTTTACATAGCATGCTGTTCCTAAGCATACTGAAATATTGTATTTACCTTTTGGTTTTAGACTAAATCTTGAATAAAAAGTAATAACACTATAAATTTCTGCCATAGGTATTTTTAAAAACTCTGATAAATCTTTTTGAACATCTTGTGGTACATATCCATAATGTTCTTGAATTTCATTTAACATTTGAATTAAATTATCTTTTTCTGGTTTGTATGTTTTAAATAGTTTCTCTAAGAATTTGTCTTTTTTTTCACAACCTTCACATTTACTTTCTTTAATATTTGGCATTTTTTCCTCCTTAATAGAATATACATTGTATTAAATTAATTTAATACTATGGTCTTCTTAAAATAATATATATTAACTAACTATCTCAATTATATCAAAGGTTTCTATTTTATACAATAATTTTTAAAAAATTTAATCGAATTATATTTTTCTATTGACATTTTTGTAAAAAAGTGTCAAAATATAATTATAAAAAAATAAAAGGAGGTTGTTTTATATGTATTATAGCACTATGAATTCTGACTTAGATTCATTATTACGTTCAACTACTGGATCATCTGCCAACTTGACAGATGCTGCTGCAGCTGGACTTTTAGCATTCTTTGGAACTTACATTGTTGTTATTATTGCAATTGTAGTTCTTCAAATTATAGCTTGGTGGAAAATATTCACAAAAGCAGGAGAAAAAGGATGGAAATCTATCATACCATTTTATAACATATACGTTCTATACAGAATTTCTGGTATGTCTCCATACTTAGTTTTTGTTTACTTACTACTACTTATCCCTGTTGTTAATATTTTTGCAGCAGTTGCAATAGGAATTATTTCATTATATCAAACAATTAACTTAGCAAAAGGATTTAATAAATCTACTGGATTTACAGTTGCAATGATTGTAGTTCCATT
>CANQEA010000164.1 GCA_947594095.1 uncultured Clostridia bacterium
AAAAAGCATCTCATCTTTAACTTCTTCTTTGTAAAGAAGAAAAATAAGGCCAAGAATTAAAACATCATCCAGAAAAAGCTTAATACCCATTAATTCAATTAAAGGTTCATCTAAATTTGAAAGGCCATTCATATTAAAATAAAAAGGAGAAGATTTATAATGCCTATTTTGTGTGTTATTACTTGCTTCTTTTTTATTATCTTGTTTTTTGTCATTATTATTTTCAATAGAAATATCCTCTTTCCCACTTGGAAAAGAGGTAGAGTTTTTATAATTTTGGTAAGCATAGGGATACCTATAAGGAAACCCGAAAAATGGAAATCTAGGTATTAGCATTATTATTACCTTCTTCTTTTAAAATTTCAGCAATTTTAGAAACATTAAGTAAATTTACATATTGATCTAACTTTTCTTTTTTTCCATCACGTAAATAAGGCTTTAAAGAATAAAGAAGATTAGCCCTTGGGTCATTTTTATTATTCATTTTTCCAAGAGCAGAGCTTAATTTCATAATTGTATTCATATCTAAATTTCCAAAATCATTTGTTGCATTTGAAGAATTATTTGAACTTTGATTGTTAGAGTTAGAAGCTTGTTTATTATCATTTGGTATGTACGAATTTTGACTATTGTTTTGAGCACTTCCGATTTTGAGATAGCATCTTAGAAAAATTTTCTATCATTTCAGGAGAAATTTGTGAAATTGCACCAGAAATATCTCCCTTATCAACCATATTTTTAATAGAATTCATTGTATTATTATCTAAATTTTCCACAATATATCATCCCCTTCTAATACAATATATTAAATAAAAGAAAAGAGTATGTAATCTATATCATTATAATATGGGGAAAAAATTAAATTGTTACAAAATAATTTTTACGTGTTTTTTTCTAGTTTTTATTGCAATTATCTCCAATTTGTAATAAAATAAAAAGCGAAAAAAGAAAAGATATAAAGATTAAAAAAAATATATATCAAAAACTGTCAAAAACTTTTTAGGTATAGGTTCCTAAAAAAGACAAAAACCACAAAGGACAAGTAGTAAAATAGTGCTATAAAAGAGGTGGTAAGGATGTTTCAAAATATAAATGAAAACACAATAGATTTAGAGCAAGAGCCAAAACGCAAAATAAGAGATATGGCAATATTTACAAACTTATTTACAAAGGATAACATTGCATTATATATAGTGTCATTCATGTTATCATTTGTAGGAATTGGAACAGAATTTTCTGTTTTTAGTATAAGTATGCTTGGAGCATGTTTTGCTTCATCAGTTCCATTACTTGGAATTATGATAGTATCTGTTATTGGAAATGCTGTAAAATTTGGTATAGGTGGGGCATTAGAATATTTCATAACAGCACTTGTTATGGTAGTAAGTTTATTTATAATAAAAGCAAGATATAATGAGCAAGAAAGAAACGAAAAAATAAAAGTAGGAAAAAATGTATTAATTGCAACATTATTAGTTCAAATTATAAAACTTGCTATGTCGACATTTACAATGTATGATGTATTATCTGGAATAACTATAGCTCTAATTGCTTATGTATTTTATAAAATATTTGTAAATTCAATTATAGTTTTACAAGACTTTACATCCAAAAGAGCCTTTTCAATTGAAGAAGTAATTGGTACAAGCCTTCTTCTTGCAATTAGTGTAGGTTGTTTTGGAGGACTAAATATATATGGGTTTGGTATTACAAATATACTAAGCATTTTAATTGTAATGATACTTGGTTGGCAAAATGGAATGCTAGTTGGGGCAACATCTGGAATTACAATTGGTATAACACTAGGAATTATTACAGGAACAGAACCAATAATGGTTGCAGCATATGCGATATCTGGATTAGTAGCAGGTCTTTTAAATAGATTTGGAAAAATTGGTGTTGCAGTTGGTTTTGCTTTAGGTAATATTATACTTGCATATGTTTCAAATGGTTATACAGTAGAGCTAATTCATTTTAAAGAAATATTAATTGCATCTATCGGATTATTTGCAGTACCAAAAACATTGCATTTAGATATTGAAGAATTTCTTGGAAAATCAAAATTATTACCAAATGTGCCAAATAGAGCGTTAAACAAAAGCAAACAAATGATAGAAAACCTAAATAATGTATCTGAAGCAATTCAAGAAATGGCAACTACATATAAAAGCACTGAGCCTCATACATTTGATGCAAATAGCAAGAAAAATACAAATAAGCAAATATTTTTAACAGAGCTGCTAGGAGAGTTAGAGCCATATAAAGATAATATGTTATATGAAGATATAACTGCTGTAGATAGTAAAATTGTTGATGATATTTTTAACACATTATTAGATAAACAGGAAATAGATAGAGAAACTTTACTTCAAATTTTTGCAAACTGCAATAGCTATATTGTAGATGTAGAAGATAAAGATGTAAGTAATAGTTTAAATACAGATATAGCACAAATGATAAGAAGTATAAATACAGCATATAAAATAAGTAAAGCAAATTTTGTATGGCAAAAGAAAGTAGAACAAAACCAAAAAACTATGCAATCACAGTTAAATGGCGTATCTAAAGCAATTAAAGATATGGCAGATGGCATTAAACAAGAAATAGAAGTTGAAGAAAAATATGAAACACAAAAACTTCAAATTGTGGAACTTCTTAAAGCAAAACAAATTGAACCACAAGATATTAGTATAACAAAACAAAAAAGATTTATCATAGAAATATATGTAGGAGAAATCTTAGAAACAGCAAAAATTGATGCAATTGCAAAAATTCTAACAGAAGTTTTAGAAGAAGAAATTGTATATAATGAAGAAGCAAGTGTTGGAAATAGACTAAACTTTTTATCAAAAGATAAATTCATAATGGCAATTGGAAG
>CANQEA010000165.1 GCA_947594095.1 uncultured Clostridia bacterium
TTATATCTGACATTCTCATATTTGTCATCTCCTTTACTTGACTTTGACTTTCTTTGACCTACAATGTTATTATACTACTTTTATTTTGTTTTTCAATGCCCGTTTTGACCTTTTCTGACCTTTAATGATATTTTATTGCTTATTTTTAATATCTTTACTCTTTTTTTCTTTCTCTTTCGTCATTTCTTGCATTTCTTCTGCTTTTTTCTTTTGTCCTGGAAGTGTTACCCATGCAAAATAGCTAGAAACAAATTCTCCGTATTTTGTTGCGTCTTCCCCTACTTCTTGAACTGCGTCTTCTACAGCTATTTCTTTATCTTTTCTTTTATCACACATAAATACACATACCTCCTCGTTTTTTCTATAATATAAATCATCCTTTAATATTATAGAATAATACTAAGTTAACAGATTAGCTCTGTTTATAAAGGTATGTGCATTTTTTTTGAAATTTATTCAATTTTTAATAATATTTATATGTATTAATTTTTTAGAATAAAATAATTGATTTGATGCCTAAACCATTTGATGTAAGTTTTGGTCATTTAATTTTATCAAATTGTTGACTGTTGATTTAATAAGATTAAGTTTCTGTTCTTCTTTATTTTGCATATAGTGTTTAATCTCATCTTTTGATTTATTATCCTTTCTGTCCATTGCTTGATATATTACATCTCCCATTTCTCGCAATTCAAAAGATATTTCTTTTATGATTTGATTATATTTTGCCTCAAATTTTTTGTCTAGATTATTAACTTTTTCATTTAATTGTTTGATTTCTGACTTGATTTCTTGATTTGTTGTTATGATAAGTTCAGTAATTTCAATAATTTGATTTAATTTTTCTTCCATGATATATTCACTCCTTTGCTTTATATTTACTTTAAAAATAAAATATAATTTTAAATAAAATTAATCCCCCATCTTTATCTAACTCTATCCAATTCTATCCATATTTTAAATCAAAATTTTCATTATATTAATTATAAAATTATATTTATTTTGCAAAGTCTGGTCTAATTATAACATAGAATAAAATCAAACGCAAGCCCCAAAATCAATTTTTTTATCTAAGTAATAGTGATAGTTTGTGCGTAAAATATATAATTTTTTCGTATATAAAAACGGA
The DNA here is from genome assembly GCA_947594095.1 of uncultured Clostridia bacterium. Next base: position 1,130 of record CANQEA010000165.1, read on the forward strand.
GAAGTGCGTTCTCCATTTTTAGTTCATTTCGACTTTTCCAATTATTTCATTTATATCTTCAATTTTATTTTTATTCATATAATTTTCTATTCCTTCTACTGTTTTTACAGCAGTAAATGGATCGTTAAAGTTAGATGCTCCAATAGATATTCCAGTTGCACCTGCAAGCATAAATTCTATTGCATCTTCTCCATTTGCTATTCCTCCCATTCCTAGTATAGGTATATTTACAGCTTGAGCAACTTGATATACCATTCTTACAGCAATAGGTTTAATTGCAGGCCCAGAAAGTCCACCAGTATTATTTGCAAGAACCGGCCTTTTTGTATTAATATCGATTTTCATTCCAAGTAGTGTATTAATTAAAGATACTCCATCTGCTCCTGCATCTTCTACTGCTTTAGCAATAGATGCTATATCTGTTACATTAGGGGTTAATTTTACAATCAAAGGTTTATCTAAAACTTTTCTAACTTCACTTGTAACCCTTTTTACACCTTCATAAGAGTTTCCAAAAGCCATACATCCTTCTTTTACATTTGGGCAAGATAAATTTAATTCTACTCCGTCAATATCTAGTGTATTTAATATTTTACAAAGTTCAACATATTCGTCAATTGAACTTCCACATGCATTTACAATTATTGCAGTATCAAATTTTCTTAAAAATGGTAAATCAAATTTTGCAAAATAATCTACTCCCGGATTTTGCAATCCAATACTATTTAACATTCCACTTGCTGTTTCACATACACGTGGTGGTTTATTACCACTTTTAGGTTTTAATGAAGTTCCCTTTGTAATAATTCCCCCTAGTTTTGATAAATCATAAAAAGAGCTATATTCTCTACCATATCCAAATGTGCCAGATGCAACTGTTACTGGATTTTTCATTTTTATTCCTGCTAAATTAACACTTGTATTCATTTTATTCATTTCCTTTCTAAATTAAATATCTACATCTCTGCAATTAAATACTGGTCCTGCTTTACATACATGCATATATTGTGGAGTATCATTTGTACTACTTGATGTTTTAACAGCACAGCCTAGACACACTCCAAGGCCACATGCCATCTTCTCTTCTAAAGATATTTGACATGGTATATCTTTTTCTTCTGCAAGCTTTTTTACTGCCCTTAACATTGGAAGTGGTCCACATGCATAAATAGAATCAATTTTTCCATCTTCAATATCTTTTTTTAGATAATCAATAGCAAATCCTTTCTTGCTATAACTTCCATCATCTGTTGTTAAAGTTAAATTGTCAGAAACATCTCTAAATTTATTTTCTAATAAAACAAATTCTTTGCTTCTAAATCCTAAATAAGTATTAATTTCTTTCCCATCTTTTTTTGCACATTTTGCAAGTTCATATAATGGAAAAATTCCAATTCCTCCACCAATAATACCTAACTTTTGATAATCTTGGTATTGGAATGTTCCATACCCTAATGGACCAACAATATCAATTTTATCTCCAACTTCTTTTTTTGATAATATAGTTGTTCCTTTTCCTTTAACTTGAAAAATAAATTCTAAAATTCCATCTTCTCTATTTAAGTTATGAATACTAATAGGTCTTCTCAAAAATGGTTCTGTTCCATCTGATACCTTTATTTCAATAAAATGTCCTGGTTTAGAATTTTCAACTATACTTGGTGCTTTTACACTAAAATGAAAAACATCATCTTTCAATTGTTCTTTTTTTACTAATTCTGCTAATACTAATTCTGCCATTTTT
>CANQEA010000166.1 GCA_947594095.1 uncultured Clostridia bacterium
ATCTTCTTCTGTAAAATATGGATTATTATTATTTATTTCAACATAAGGTTTTTCTGAATATTCTGGAATTGTAGATAAATCAAATATTGTATTTTGATTATTTGCATTATAATTATTTACTGAACTGCTAGATGTAACATTCTGATTTACATATCCATAAATTGAAATACAAATTAATATGATTAATGCAAGAGTATATTGCCATACATTTAGTTTCTTGTTTTTTCTTTTTCTTCCCATAAAATTCTTCCCCTTTTTTTCATTTTATCACTAAAATAATAATTGTTCAATATTGATAAGAACATATATATTTAAAAAATAACACCTAATAATGTTTTACACTATTAGGTGCTTGATATAAATTTATTATATATTTCTTTTAAAATATTCTTAACTTCGTCCATATTAACCTTATATTCATCATTCAATACATATTTATTTTGCATATTTACAAATGCTTGTATTAATTCATTATTAAAATCTAATTTAAAATAAGTAAAATCTTTTATTTCAGTATTTTCATCTATTCCACCAATTCTTACTTTTTCTTCTTTTCTTTTATATTGTATTAATTTTGATAATTCTTTTTTATTTTCTAGTAATTTTTGAATTTTATTGTTTTTGAATAAAACAGTCACGTCATATAAATGTTTTGACACATCCATATACATATTTCTTATATAGTAGAATTCTACTGCAAAAATTTTATCGATAAACATTCTTTCTAATGTTATTACTTGGAGATTAATTTTTGAAATATCAAATTTTTCTTCTAATACTTTCTTTTCATCATTATTGGCTAATTTATATATTAATGGTTCAATACAATATTTTTTTGTAGGTTCACTTACAGTAAATGATGTAGATTCTACTTGTATCTTTCCTGCTCTTTGTAATGGTATTTCATTATCTGCATATACAGATTCATATTTATATATGCCAGTAACACTACCTTTATTGTCAATACACTCTTCCTTTATTAATTGCAATCCATCTATTTTATATCCAAGAGCAGATTCTTTTAAACGATTTTTATTTTTTGTATTAGATTGATCTGATAATACTTTTACAGTTAAGTCTATGTCTTCAGAAAATCGATTCATTGTGTCTAGTATTTTATATACTGCTGTTCCACCTTTAAAATATGCTTGTAATTCATTTTGTTTTTTAGATAATTCATCAAGTATCATACAAACATAATAGTCTTTTTCTATGATATCTATTGCTATTCCTGTTCTAGTATTTATAGTATCTATTAAATCTCTAAATAATTCTTTATTTAAGTGTAATTTCATACTTCTCCTATCTTGCAAGTGCAACTATTTTGTCTATTACCACCTTACTATTAGTTTCTCTTGCATATTTTAATATTTTTTCAAACTCTAACTCATTTTCTTCAATAAAATTATATATTATTTCATCCATATTATCTACTTCTACATAAATGTTATCTTTATTTTCTATTAAATCAATAAATTGTAAATATTTATAATTATCATTATCTATTTTAATTTTAGGTTTTCTAATTATGACATTCAAATTTTTATTTGTATATTTGTTATTATTTTTACATTCATTTGTAACAATATCAATAATATTAGGAACTTGTGTTGTTAAACCAACTTTATTAAATAGATTTGCACCTGTTATATATCCTTTTACATTTCCAAATTTATCAACTAAATATTTATACTGCACTATTTTACTATTTCCAAGTGGTACTTCTCCAAAAATATTAGTTTTTGGAACATAGTATATGCCTTTATATGCTGTTTTAATTATATTTTCTTTGTTTAATCTATTTATTATTTCTTTTATATTATTAAAAATTTTTTCTTTTTCTTCATCTTTATAGAATTGCATAATATATTCTTTTATGTCTTCTATAAAGATAGGCTCATTTTTTTCGCAATTTTGTATATAATTTAAAACTATATTACGACAATTCATTCTCTTTTCCTCCTTGTTACTATTTTATGAATATTTTAAACTATTATTCACTTTCTAGTAACATTTTATCATTTTTTATAGATTTTGTCAAATCCTATTATTTATAATTGTGTCTTTTTTACAATATAAGTTTAATATATAAAAATATACAAAAATCAATTTTTATGTTATAATTATAATAACTTTTTAGATGAACAATATATTTGATATTGCAATAAAAGTATTGAAAAATTCTAAATAAAGGAGAATAAACTGTAATTATGATAAATAGTAGTACATTTGTTAGTTTTTTAATAAAAGCAAAAAAATCAACTTATGCGAATAGCACAATAGAAAAATCAGAATCAAGTAGAACAGGATCATCAGACTATAACTATGAAGAAATAATTGATGGTATCAAATATACATACCACGATACATATTTCGGTGGGACTAAATTTATTGGAGAAGAAGTTGTATATTGTGATAGTGACAAGCCTATATGGGGAATGAATTATTATGGAATAACTTTTGATGATGCTACTAGCGAAGAAGTAATAGATAATGCCTTAAGACCTGCTCTTATGAAAGTTGAAGAAAATAGTATTCCTGTAAGAGGTCCGAGTAGATTTGAAAATAATGGATATACCTATGTATTTAAAACAACTGGTACAATGGAAGGTTTTGATGGAATTGAACAAATATATAAAGATGATAAATTGATATATGAACTTCATTGTTCTGGTGGATTGATAAAATAAAAAAAGCGACATGATTAGTTTTCTAATAAATATTGCTCTTTTCGTTTTTTCATGTCGCACTTTTGTATATGCACCAAATTTTTATGCAATTAGTTTTTTATTAATTCTTTTGGAATTAAATCATGATCATACATTACTTTTGAATGATTATCCCA
>CANQEA010000167.1 GCA_947594095.1 uncultured Clostridia bacterium
AATAAATGGAAATAATATTAGTATTGAAACAAATACAATAATTACAATAACTCCTAATTTTCTTTTATTCATATTTAGTATTTTATTTACTACTGTTGACTTTAAATCCATGACAAATCCTCCAAACTAAAATCGAGATAATTTCTAATAAAATTATACTATGTTTAGACAAATTTTTCTATAATCCTATTGAAATAATGCCAAAAATTGATATAATTAATTTAGTTGATTTGGTCAATCTTGGGAGTATAATTTTTCGAATATAAGTAAAGTTATCGCTCCATTTTGTATTTTAGTCGAACTTTTTAGTTCGATTTTTTATCCCCGAAAAATTGCCGAATAAATTGATAAAATAATTTTCTATAATTTAAAAAAGTATAGTGAACGAAAAGTGAACGAAAAGTGAACGCAAGCATTGATAATATTTTTTAAATCGGATATGATAGTATTAGGTGATGATAATGAAATTTATTGAAAATGAATATTGTGAGCTAAAAATGATGTTAACAAAAGACATAAAAAAAGAAATTATTGCTTTTGCAAATACAAATGGTGGAAAAATTTATATTGGTGTGGATGATGATGGTAATATTATTGGAATAGACAATCCAGATAACGATTTGCAAGCATTAACTGGAATGATAAACGAAGGTATAAAACCATCATTAATAGAATATACACAAATTAAAATTGAACAATATGATAATAAAAATGTTCTTATCGTTGAAATTCAAAGTAGCCCAAATAAACCACATTATTTGGCTGATAAGGGTCTAAAATCAAGTGGTGTATATTTAAGACACGGTTCTTCATCTATTCAAGCATCTGATGAAATAATAAAAAAAATGATATTTGAACATACTGGTTTAAGATTTGAAGAAATGGTTTCTAAAAATCAAGAATTAACATTTGAATACTTAGAAAAAAAATTTAAAGATAATAATTTATCGTTTGATAAAAATAAATATAAAATATTAAATATTATTAATGAAGAAAATAAATATACAAATTTAGGATTACTATTGTCTGATCAATGTTCTTATACAATAAAATGTGCTATTTTTAATGGAACAAATAAAATTGAATTTCGCGACAGAAAGGAATTTACTGGTTCAGTACTTAAACAAGTTGATGATTTATTTGAATATTTTGAATTGTTTAATAAAATTAGCGGAAAAATAGTAGGTTTAAAAAGAATAGATATAAAAGATTATCCAGACTATTCATTAAGAGAAGCATTGCTAAATGCTGTAATTCACAGAAGTTATTATTTTAATAGTAGCATAATGGTAACTCTTTACGATGATAAATTTGAAATAGTATCAATGGGTGGCTTAATTGATGGTATAACAATTAAAGAGATATTTAAGGGAATTTCTTCTTCTAGGAATCCTAACTTAGCTAATATATTTTATCGGCTTGGATATGTTGAATCATTTGGAACAGGAGTTGGAAGAATTTTAGATAGTTACGAACATTGTGATAAAAAACCATCTTTTGATGCAACAGAAAATACATTTTCTATCACATTACCTAATATGAATTACCAAGAGATTATTGATAAATCAAATATTATTATTCAAAATTTATCACAAGAAGATATAATTATTAATTATCTAAAGGAATATAATAAAATAAACAGAAATGTAGTTGAAAAATTATTAAATGTTTCTAAAACGAGGGCCTATAAGATTTTAAATGAAATGTTAGAAAAAAATATCCTTAAAAAAGAGGATAATGGAAAAAATACATATTATATGTTAAAATAAAATTTATTGATTTACTATATATCAAATAGTTATGAACAAAAGTTGTAGATATCTTCCATAATCGCTCCAATATGATAGAAAACTCGAACTTTTAAGATTTCGATAGTAATAAATGCTAACAGAAATGTTAGTTTTTTGTTATTTAAAAAAGGATAATGAAAATATACTTACTTTGTTACATTTTCATAGATGGCTTTTGTTTTTGTGAAATTTCGTCATTATAACTAATACCATTTAATTCAGTATTGTTTGGTCTATGTTGTTGTATAAATGATTCCATATCTTTTAAATTTGTTCTTAACATATCGGCAACTTCTAATGGAATATAATCTTTAAAATTATCAAATAATGTTTTAAATTCTTGGTATGAAATTAATCTTTCATCATAACTTTTTACTAATGTTGTTTTTTGATTCCATCTATTCATTATTTCATTTAAACCATAATTAATAAATTCTCTATATTTATCAGTTTGTGATTTTGGTATGGCTTGTAAAACGTCAAAATATTGGTTAGAATTTATTAATGACATAACATCATCATTTGAATTTCCTATTGCTGCATCATTATTAGGTGTTGGATTTGGATTAGGATTTTTATTTTTTGTATTAGACATAGACAATGTTATAATTCTATCAATTAAAATAGAATATTCAACTTCTAAATTTTTATTTGTATCATAATCATAAGTTCCTAAAACTTGTTCTATGGATGCTTTACCTTGCATTAAATCTTTTAAATTTGATGAACTCATTATTTTTTTATGTAATTCTTCAAAATTAATTGAAGGCATAGAATAATTGCTATAATTAACTTGTGCTTGGTGACCATATTGCTTTTCAACTTCACTTGTTAAATTATTTACAGACATCAAACTAGGTATTTCTTGATGAATAATATTATTACATACTACATTTAATTCTTGTGTATCAGAAAATTTACTAATTAAATCTTGAGTGTATTTTCCTGATGATAACTTTTCTATAAATCTAAACATTCCTTTCCGCTTCACTTCGTTTGCTTAAGCCACAAACGAACATGAAAATATATTTAAATTTTG
>CANQEA010000168.1 GCA_947594095.1 uncultured Clostridia bacterium
AATAAAAATGGCATAAAAAAATATCTCCTTTCAAATCAACTATTTATATTATATCATATATTTATGGAAAAATAAAGAGATTTTTACAAATTTCGTCAAAAAGTAAATAAATTACGTAAATACATAAATAATGTTTTGTCTATTGCAATTTACATAACTTTATGATATAATTTTGTAAATTTATATTGGAGGAAATAACTTTTGAAAAAGGAAAGAAGAGATTTATTAAAAAAGTTTAGATATTTTAAAATTCTAAATGATTGTGATCCAGTTGTTATAAATGGAGATGCGATAGAGCTAAAAAAGGGAGATATTATAAGAATATATAATAGTGATCTCACCAATTTAATATTTGATAAAGAAGGTGGGTTATTATGGGCTTTAGAAATGGATCCACTTCCTAAAGATGCTACACGTATCGATTTACAAGATTATCCAGAAGATAAGCCTTTTGACATCATTGAGTTTTTAAATATGCAGGAAAAAAAACAAGTAAAAGCTAAAATTGAATGTGATCTATCTATAGATACTAATAAAATTGCTTATTTAACACCTGAATTTATAGAAAAGATATTAAATGACAGCAATAATAATGTTAAACTTATGAATGGGGATTATGAGAATGTGTCTGATTATAATAAACGTATGATAAAAGAATTCAAAGGAGAATTAGATTATTACTACCCTGAAAGAACAATAAAAATGTTGGAAGAGAGTAAAAAGAACGTAAATGACGAAAAAGAATGTACACAAAAGATAAGTAGAGAAAATCTTTTACAATTACAAGACAGAGGAATTCAACCAGGATTTTATAAAGTTGCAGGTGAAGGCTTTTCATATATTCCTTTTGCAATATATTTCGAAAAAGGTGAAATAATAGATTTGTCAAAACCAGAATATGCTATGTTAGCATTTAATCAAAGTTTTATAAAAGTTCTTGCTAGATGTAAAGAAATAACTAATTTAAGACAAAAATCTAGAATCTATGAGAAACAAGAAAAAGATTTCTTACCAAGAGAATATACAAGATATTACAGATTAAATGATAATATTAATATAAGTTCTAAATTCTTATTGCAATATTATGCAAAAGATTTAAGAGATACTAAATACATGGAAGAAATTGGTCATGGATTTAACCCTTATAGAGTTAAAGGAAAAATAGATGTAGTTGAAATGGACGGACAAAGAATTTCTTTAATAAAAGTAACATATACCAATTCTGCTCTTTTTGACATAGTAGATAAGGAACTAAAAAAGATATCTAAAAGATTAAGTAGAAAAGAAGCTGTTTTTGTACACTTAAAAGAAACAACAGAAGCACACAAGAAAAACGAAGAGAAGAGAAACGCGTACGCAACAAAAAAAGGAAAAGACTATTTCAGAACAAAGATGTTTGTAGATTTAGCAAAAAGTTATTTAGAAGAGAAACCAGTAACAGAAGAATTTAAACACAAAGCAAGGGAATACTTCGAAAAAAACAGAAATTTATTTTGGAAAACTAATAAAATATTAGGATATGATAATAATTTCTCTGAGGAAGTTTTTTATATGATGCATCTTATTAGAACTGAAAAAAGAGATAATAGAATAATTGAGTCAGAATATAATCAAAGATTACAACAAGAAAGACAGGGGTTAGTAAGTATTTTAAATCAAATTTCAAAAGGTGAAGATGTGGACGAAAGATATTAGTTTAAATACGTAATAAAAACACATATAATAATTATTGCCTAATTTATATATGTATGATATTATAGTATAAATTAAGTAAGAGGTGTTATATGGAAGTATCTGTGCAGAAAAGAAGATCTTATACTATACAGGGAATAAGCATTTGGAAAATATTTACTTACTTTATTATCTATAGTGTAATTGGATATATAATAGAAACCGTATTTGGAATAATTACTATGGGTGTATGGCAAAGTAGACAAAGTTTTTTGTACGGACCATTTCTTGGAATATATGGATTAGGGGCAGTTCTTATTTTGATTTTTTCTAAACCATATGAAAAAAATAATTTTCATCTATTTATTGCAGGATTTATAATTGGTTCTGTAACAGAATATACAATCAGTCTACTTACTGATGTTTTATTACATACTAAATGGTGGGATTATTCTGGATATTTTTTAAATATCAATGGTAGAATTTGTTTACTTTATTCATGTTTTTGGGGTATGCTTACTTTATTTTTAGTAAAAGTAGTTAATGTTAAAATAGACAAAATAATTGAATTTTTGAAAACAAAACTTCCTATTAAATATATTAAAATTGTTTTGTCTATTATAATGATATTTATTTTAATAGATTGTATCTTAACATGTATAGCTCAAGATGTTTTTGTAACAGAAATGATAGTACAAAATAATATAGAAGTTGAAAATCAAGATAAAGTAATTAAAAAGTATAATAAAATTCAAGAAAACGAAGTTTTATCTTGCTTAATAGAAACTTTTTGGAATGATGAAAAAATGATAAAAACATTTCCAAATATCAAAATAAAAGACAAAAATGAAAACAACATATATCTTGCTTCATTATTGCCTGATATACAAACATATTATTTTAAATTTTTTGAAAAATAAAAACGTGAGAATACTTTTGGCATTATACCTAATAAAATTGTAAAATAAAAAACTATAAATATTAATGATTTAAAAATAACTTGATATATATTTAAACCATTAAAAATGTTCAATACTTGTAATAAGAACATGGAAATTATACTTGAAAGTAATGGCTTTATAATCCAATTTAATATATCAAATTTTAAATTAGT
>CANQEA010000169.1 GCA_947594095.1 uncultured Clostridia bacterium
ATATTTGCTTCAAAATATAAATTATATTTGCCAACAGAAGAAGAATTCAAAAAAGAATTGAATTTAGAAAACTATGTGAAAAAAGATGGAGAGAAAGATAATTAGTGTGTATTGTAAAAGAGGATAAAAATGCAACAAAATAACATAGAAGAAATTAGAAAACAAATTTTAAATAAATATAATTTAAGAATTGGTAAAAGAATTAAATATGACATATTAAATACTATTTATCAAGAGTATGCTGAATTGTTTGATGAAAAAACATTTGCACAAGAAGTTTTGCAAATATCATATGGAAGTTACTGTCAAATAAAATATGATTTAAATAAGAGAGCGATTTTATTAAAAAATGAAAAAATAGATATTGATTTAATAAGAGAAAAAATTCTACAAAAATATTCATTAAAACCAGGAGATAAGATAAACTATCAAAAATTGTATGAAATTGCAAGACAATATGAGCAAATAGTGGATGAAAGAACAATAGCATATGAAGTATTAGGTATATCAAAAAATATGTTATCTCCAATTAAGAAAAACCCTAATTATTCTACAACAATATTATCTGATAGATTTGAACAAAATATAGATGATTTAAGAATAGAAATATTAAAGAACGAAAGTGTATCTTCAGGAGATTATATAAATTTCGAGCAATTGAATAGAATAGCAAAAAAATACGAAATTAATGATAGAGATTTGGCAATTAAAATATTTGGAATTAAAGGATTTAATTATAAGAATATAAAGAATAATCCTAATAGAAGAACAAGAATTTTATTTGGAATAACTGAAAAAAAAGAAGATAAGTGTGATAGAAAATTAGAAGAACTAAGAAATAAAATAATAAAGAGCGAAAAATTAATTCCTGGAAATAAAATTGATTATGAACAAATACATAGAATATATACAAAATATAGTTCAACGATGGATGAGGGCAGTTTTGCAGTAAGCATTTTAGGATTAAGTAAGACTAGATTTTTTAATATAAAAAGCAATAAAAAAGATAAAGCAGTAATTTTAAAAGATATGCTAGATGTAGCGATAAAACAAGTAAGAGAACAATTAATAGAAGAAGAAAGAATAGAACCTGGCGATAATATAGATTATGAAAGATTAACTATGTTAATAGAAAAATGGAAAGGAACAATAGATGAAACTGTATTAGTAAGAAAAGTTTTAGGATTATCGTCAGAAACTGTTAGAAGAATGAGAGCTAAGCAAAATCAAAAATCAATAATTATGAAGGATTTTATAAAGGAAAAACAGAGGAAGAGATAATTTTATTAAGAAATCAAATATTCGAGAGTGAAGATATAAAACCAGGTATCACCATTAACTATGAAAGATTTTTACTATTGTATGAAAAATATAAAAATGATATTGATGAAAGAACTTTTGCATTAAAAGTATTATTAATTCCACAAGATAAGTATTTACGAATAAAAAGAAATGCCAAAAATAAAACTATAATATGTAAAGGATTAGTAGAAGAACTAGAACAGAGCGAATTAGATTATATAAGACAAGTTGTATACAATGAATATGGTATTATAGAAGGAGATAAAATAAACTACGAGAGATTGACTGAAATTGCTAAAAGATGGAGTGATAAAATACAAGAAAAAGACTTTGCATGTGAAATTTTAGGAATATCTGAAAAGAGTTATTATGGTATGAAATATAATACCAAAAAACAATCATATGTATTAAACCCAAGAGTAAAAGAAAGAGCTGATAAAATAAGATATAAAATTGGAGGAGAAAAAAGGTTTTATACACTTGAAGAGATTAATAATATATGTGAAAAAAACGAATTAACTATTGATGAATTCTGCAGTTATGTTGTTCAAAGAGAAATGCATAAGAAAGTTTACTTGGAAAGAAATTTTTATATTGAGTTATTACAAAGAAAAGGAAAAATATTTATATGGAGAGGAGAAAAACTTACAAAAGAATTTGCTAGAAAAAATCAAAAACTTATAATAGACTTTGCTAGAAGTTTAGCGGTAGAGCTATGTAGAACATATCAAGCAAAAGAACATATTGAAGATTATGCTCAGGATACAATGTTATATATTATAGAGAATTGTGGAGATTTAGAAAAAAATTTTGAAGACGATTTTGACTTGTGCAAAGGACTAATATATACAAGAGCAAAAGCATTTATAAAAGGAATAATAATTGCAGGTAAAAAGGCAAAAACAATAAGTGCAGATAATTATTATAAAAATAGAAAAGATAATTCTTTAAGCATTAAGTCTCAAGATGAAGAGGTAGAGATAGAAGTAATAGATAAAATAGAAACAGAGCAAGATAGAGGAATGATAATAAATAAAGTATTAGCATATATAGAAAATGGAGCAGATCCAATAGAAGCTATAAGAAAAATTGCAGATGTGAATGGTTTAAAGTTTCAGGATTTGATAAATCAATTTAGAGAATACTATAAAAACGCTGATGGACAAGAAAGAGATTAATTTATTACAATTATATTTGTGCATGATGGATTCGAAAATGAAATTAAAGAACAACCAACAACCCACCAAGATACCCACCAAGATAAAATATTAGAATTTTGTAAAGATTATTTTATACCTCCTTACACAAAATAAAAATAAACACATATAATAAAATATTAGTGTAAGGAGGATTTATTATGGCAAAAATATTAGTATATAATAATGATACTGACAGAATGGAAACATATTATAGGGGAGAATCAGAACCTATGCCATATAATACAAATGGCACATTAAGAGTAAG
>CANQEA010000170.1 GCA_947594095.1 uncultured Clostridia bacterium
AAAATAAAATAAAAAATAAAATTTAAAAATAATAAGAAAAGTAAAACTAAAAAATTGATAAAATTGTAGAATAGATTATAAGATAAAAAGAAAGAGAATATGTTTGAAATTTATAATTATAAGATTTAAGTAAAAAAATATAAACATCTACACAAAAAGACAAATAGTAAAAGCAATAATAAAAATATATTTTAATAAAAAAGCAAAAAAATAATAAAAACTAAAAGAAATAACAGAAAAAAAAACGATATAAAAGCTTATCGGAATAAGAAAAAAATAAAAAAATATAAAAAAATATAAAAGATATACATAAAACATAAAAAATAAAAAAATATAAGCATTTTCATTATAGCTACATACAAAATTGCTAATATAGCAAACAAAAAAACACATGATTAAAAAAAACAAAAATAAAGAAATGTTGAAAAATAGGCAAAAAAAAAAAGAAATATGATAAAGAATAAAAGTAAAAACAAAAAAACAAGCAAAAATATAAAAACGAGGGAAGTGACCTTAAAGACAATTTTTTTTAAAAATTTACGAATGAAAAAATTACAGTAAATAAAAATAAAAAATTTTATAAACTTATTTATAATAATCGCATATAATATAAAAAAACAAGGGAATCAAGAAAAAAGTAGAATAAAAATTATGATTTCAAAAATTGACATAAAATAAAATAAAAAAATAATAATATTATAGCAAGAAAAAAACAAATAAAACAAAAAACAACAGTTGTCAAAATAACAATAAAAAAGAAAAATATAATATACAATATATAAACAACAAAAGATAATTAATATAATAAAAATAAAATAGATAAATTAGAAATAGAAATTGAAGAAATAAAAGTGAAAATAAAAAATTAAAAAATAAAAAATTAAAAAATAAAAATTTAAAATTAAAAAATAAAATTTAAAATTAAAAATAAAAATAAAAATAAAAAAATGAAATTTAAAAAATAAAAATTAAAAAATAAAATCTAAAATTAAAAATTAAAATTTAAAATAAAAATTTAAAATTAAAATTTAAAAATTAAAATTTAAGATTAAAAATTAAAATTAAAAATTAAAATTAAAAATTAAAATTTAAAATTAAAATTTAAAATTAAAATTTAAAATTAAAATTTAAAAATTAAAATTTAAAATTTAAAATTTAAAATTAAAAATAAAAATTAAAATAAAGAAATAAAATTTAAAAATTAAAATTAAAAATAAAAAATAAAATTAAAAATATAAAAATAAAATAAAATAAAATTAAGAATATAAAAATATAAAAATAAAATAAAAAATATAAATGATAAAATTAAAAGAAAAATTATCAGATAATAACAAAAAGATTACATTTAAAATTTATAATTATAGATAATAATCAAAGAAATATAGAACTATACAAAAAGACAAACAATCAAACAAATAATAGAGAAATATTTTGATAAAAAACAAAAAAACAATGAAAAATAAAAGAAAAAATAGAAAAAAAACAGCATTAAAGCTTATCGGAATAAGAAAAAAATAGAAAGTTATAAAAAGTATAAAAAGATAAACATAAAGTAAAAATGTGTAAGTATTTTTATTATAGATGTATATGGAATTAAAAAAATTGACAATATAGCAAATATAAAACATAGAATAAAAAAATAAAAAAAAGAAAAAATGTTAAAAAACAGGCAAAAAATAGAAATATGTTAAAAAATAAAAAAGAAAATAAAAGAATAAGCAAGAAATATGAAAAACGAAATCAACAACCTTAAAGACAATAATTTTACAACAGGGATTTTGTAAAAATGCAATAAATAAGAGCAAAAAAATATAATAAACTTATTTATAATAATTGTATAGAATATTTGAAAGGTATGGGAATGAAATAAAAAATAAAATTAAAAATACAACAAAAAGAATTTACATAAATAAAAAAACAAAAAGAATAAGTATAAGAAAATAAGAGAAAAATCAAAAATAATTATAATAAAAGATAATAATTGTTAATAAAACAATAAATAAAAATATAATAATTTGTATAATAAATTACAAAAATTATATAAAGAAAGGAAAAAAATGATAGTAAAAATACAAAATAATTATAATTACGAAAAATTAAAAAATGATTTATTATTTTTAAATTATGAATATAAATTATTAAAAATAAATAATATTGGAAAAAGTATTTTAGGTGAAAAAATTATATATATAAAAATAGGAGACGGAGATAAAAAATTATTTATAAATTCATCACATCACGCTAATGAATGGATCACGAGTTTAATTATTATGATGTTTATAGAAAAATATTTAAATTTATATGTTAATAAAGAAATTTATAAAGGATATAATATAGAAGAATTATGGAAAAAAACAAGTTTATATATAGTACCTATGGTTAATCCAGATGGAGTAAATTTGTGCTTAGAAAATAAAAAAATATTAAATAATAATAAATATAAAGAAATATGGAAAAAGTATGAAAATAATTTAAAATTGTGGAAAGCAAATATACGAGGTGAAAGTTTGATTAACTTCCACCTCTATTTTGAAAATTAATGTAGATTAAACTACATTTTCTTTATTATCTAAAATCTGCTCAATAGGAGCAAATTGATCTATATTCTCACCAATTGTATTTAATGGTGCAAAATTAAATGTAATAAATACATTTTTGTCTTTATCAATTTCAATTTTATCAACAAGTCTATATAGATATGATTTATCTATTTCTTTCATTTCTAAAAATTCATTTATTAACTTATTCATTTTATCATCAT
>CANQEA010000171.1 GCA_947594095.1 uncultured Clostridia bacterium
GAATATGGTGAAGAAAGATTTTCTAGACAAATTGCTAAAAATATTTGTAAATATAGAGAAAATAAGCAAATAGAAACAACAGATGAATTAGTAAAAATTATTGAAAGCTCAATTCCAAAATCAAAACAAAAAGATGGACATCCAGCAAAAAGAACATTTCAAGCAATAAGAATTGAAGTAAATAATGAGATAAAACCATTATATCAAACAGTACTAGATTGCATAGACTGTTTAAAAGAAAAAGGAAGACTTTGTATAATAACATTTCATTCATTAGAAGATAGAGCAGTTAAAAATGCTTTCATAGAAGCTCAAGGAAAATGCACATGTCCAAGTGATTTGCCATATTGTGTATGTGGTGCAAAAAGCTTAGGAAGAATAATTACTAAAAAACCAATAATTGCAACAGAAGAAGAACAAGAAAGTAATTCTAGGTCAAAAAGTGCAAAATTAAGAGTTTTCGAAAGATTTTAAATTTCAAATGATAAGGGAGGTGAATACTTATGGCAAGTAAATATCAATATGGTACAAGTCCAAGGAAATTAGAACCAACTCGTAAAAAACAAAAAACTCAAAAAAAAGGTAATTTAAAAATTGTAAAAGATGTACCAAGACAACAAGTAAAAGTTTCTAAAGAACAAAAAAAGAAACAAAAAACAATAGCATTAATTGTTATTGCATTATTTGCTTTGCTACTTACCATAAGTTATAGAAATTCACAAATAAACGAAAGATTTAATCAAGCACAAAATTTAAAAAGAGAACTAGCAAGTATAGAAAAAGAAAATGAGCAATTAAAAGTAAGTATTGAAAATAGTATGACATTAAATACAATTGAAAAATTAGCAAAAGAAAAACTTGGAATGCAAAAACTAACAAATAAACAAACAGTATATGTAAATTTACCAAAAAAAGACTATGTAGAATCTGGAACAGAGGAAATAATTGAAAAAGATGAGGAAAATTGGTTTCAAAAATTAATTAGTGGTATATTTAAATAAACCCGAATAAATTTAAACACCTTTAATAAATATTATTAGAGGTGTTTTTTGTATGGGTGGAATCAAACTATCAGGAAAAAGAAAAATGAGAAATATGTTATTTATCGTTTTTTTTCTTATAATAAGTTTAATAGCAAGAATAGGATTTATCCAGTTTGTACAAGGAGGAGAATTGTCCAGTTTAGCATATGAGCAACAGACTTTAGACAGAAGCATAAATCCTAAAAGAGGTACAATTTATGACTCATCAGGCAAAACAATTCTTGCTGTAAGTAGCACGGTTGAAACAGTTACAGTAAATCCTGGAAATATTAGTAAAGATAAAAAAGAAATAGTTGCAAAAAAACTTTCAGAATTATTTGAGTTAGACTATGAAACTGTATTGAAAAAAGTAACAAAAAGAAGCTCCATTGAAACAATTGCAAGAAAAGTAGAAAAAGATAAAACAGATGAACTAAGACGTTGGATGGAAGAAAATTCAATAAATAGTGGAATAAATATAGATGAAGATACAAAAAGATACTATCCATATAATAACTTAGCTTCTCAAATAATAGGATTTTGTGGAAGTGATAATCAAGGACTAGATGGAATAGAAGCAAAATATGATGAAATATTAAAAGGAGAAAAGGGAGCAATAAAAAGACATACTGATGCAAAAGGTGGAGAGATAGGAGAAGAAGGAGAAAATTATGTGTCTGCAGTAGATGGTAATGATTTAGTTTTAACAATAGATTCAACAATACAATCAATTGCAGAAAAATACCTTCAAGAAGCATGTATAGACAATATCTGTACAGATGGTGGAAATGTAGTTATAATGAACCCTAAAAATGGAGATATTTTAGCTATGGCAACATATCCATCATATAATTTAAATGAGCCATATGAGGCATATACAGATGATTTAAAAGCTATATGGGATGGATTAGAACAAGCTGAAAAAACTAAAAACTTACAAGCAGTTTGGAGAAATAGAGCAATAACAGATACATATGAGCCAGGTTCAACTTTTAAGACAATTACAGCATCAGCTGCTATTGAAGAAAAACTAGTTACAGATATTGATAAACAAGGAGAGTTTTGTTGCACAGGTGGAATTGAAGTAGCAGGAGTTAGAATTAAATGTTGGAGATATTATAGACCACATGGACCAGAAAGTTTAAGAATGGCATTAATGAATTCGTGTAACCCAATATTTATAGGGTTAGGACAAAAAATGGGTGTAAGCACATATTACAGTTATTTAAGAAAGTTTAAGTTATTAGAAAGAACAGGAATAGATTTACCAGGAGAAGCGGGAAGTATATTTCTAGATGAGAAAAAGGCAGGACCAGTAGAACCTGCAACAATTAGTTTTGGACAGAGATTTGAAATTACACCTATTCAATTAGTAAGTGCAGTATCTAGCATTGCAAATGGAGGAACAAGTGTAAAACCGAGAGTTGTAAAGCAGATTATAGATAGCAAAACAAAAGAAATTCAAGAAATTGAGCCACAATATAATGGAACAGTTATTTCTAAAGACACATCAGAAAAAGTTTTAAGTATGATGGAATCAGTTGTATCTGAAGGTACACGGAAAAAATGCAAAAGTTGCAGGATATAGGATTGGTGGAAAAACTGGAACATCAGAAGATGGAGTAAATACAAATAAATATGTAACTTCATTTTTAGGTGTTGCGCCAATTGACGATCCACAA
>CANQEA010000172.1 GCA_947594095.1 uncultured Clostridia bacterium
ATAACTACTATATTTGGTCCTTGGTCATAAACTGTTTTATCAAATATTAGTGATTTTACATTTACATTTTTCTTGTTTTCCATTCTGTCATCTGTTGACTCAATTAATACTTCTAATGTTCTTTTATTTAAGAAAATTAATCCTAGTACAATTGCTACAAATCCTGCGACAAAGATTATAATTACCTTTCCTACTTCTTGAAAAGATATTTCTTTCATAACTAATACTTTTGCTAATCCATAACATGCAAGTATAATTCCTACTAAAATTAAAAATATCCATCTTTTCATTTTATTACTTGATTTAAACCATTGCATCAATCCACTCATTGTTTATCTTTCATTCCTCTCTATTTGTTACAACAAACTTTCAATTAAAATTATATAATTTCTATTTCTAGTTCAATATCAATCCCAAATTTTTTCTTAATTTCACTTTTTATATAATCTATCAATTCCAATACATCTTTGCAAGTAGCATTACCTTTATTTACAATAAAACCTGCATGTTTTGTAGATACCATTGCACCACCAATTGTATAGCCTTTTAATCCTGCTTCGTCTATTAATTGGGCTGTTACAAAATTATCTCCTCTTTTAAATGTACTACCTGCATTTGGATATTCTAAAGGTTGCTTTTCTTTTCTTGATTCTGAGTATTGTTTCATTTTTTCTTTTATTTTATCATGATTTCCTTTTTGCAATTTAAGCTCTGCTTCAACAATTACATATTTTTCTTTTTTGAAAATACTTTTTCTATAACCAAATTTTAGGTCACTATTTTTGAATTCCTTTTTATTTCCTTCCATATCGATTGCTATAACTTTAGTAATTACATCTTTTATTTCTTTACCATAAGCCCCTGCATTCATATATATTGCTCCACCTATGGTCCCTGGAATCCCCGATAATTCTTCAAAACCTGTCAGCTCATTTTGTAGTAAAACTTGAGCAAGTTTTCCAAGCTTTACACCAGCACCAACTATTATTTTATTTTCATTTTTTATTTCTATATTATCTAAACTTATACTTAAAATAATTCCTTTTATTCCGTCATCACACACTAAGATATTACTACCATTTCCTATAATGTGAATAGGCAAATTGTTTTCTTTTACAAACTTTAAAATTTTTTGTATATCACATATTGTCTTAGCTGCAACATAACATTCTGCTTGCCCACCTATTTTTAAAGTTGTATGTTTACTCATCGGCTCATTAAGTAATATATTTTTCTTGTCAATTCCAATATTAATTAACTTTTCAAATAATTCACTTGTCATATCTTGTCATCATTCCTTATTTTCAACTGATTTTGCATAAATATATAATGCTTCCCCAGTACTTGTTGTTTTCTCTGTTAAGTTAAATACTTCTCCTGTTCTATAATTTACTATATATTCATATTCTATGTTTTTTAAGCCCAATTCGTTTGCATTTGTTTGATTAATAATATAATAATTACTCGTTTCAGAATCCTTTTTTGTTATTGTTTGTTCCATTTCTGCTATTTGATCTGTTGCAGCTTTACCGGGAAGCACTTCTCCTGTTAGTTCTGCTTTTGTATATCTTTCTAAAATTGCATGTTGAACTATTCCAAGTTCAGATTTCATTCTGTTATCTGCACTCTTGGTTATATTTTCACTTCCAATATCAATTGTAATTCCCGCTAAAATTATAATTATTATTATTGTAATAACTAATGCTATTAATGTAACACCTGATTCATTTTTTACTTTCATTTTCACTAACTTTCCCCTCTTTTGTTATTTTTTAATCTCTTTTACTATATCATTTTTTGAGCATAAAAACAAGTCTTTTTCGACACAATCTTCAAAACAATTTACAAGTTTTGCACCTTGTTTAATTAAATCATTAGTACCTAGCGAATTTTCCGAGTTTATATTTCCTGGAACTGCAAAAACTTCTCTTCCTTGTTCTAATGCAAAATCTACTGTAATTAATGTTCCACTTTTTTTCTTTGCTTCAACAACTAGCACACTATTACTTATTCCACTAACAATTCTATTTCTAGCTGGGAAATTCATTCTTTCTGGTTTTGTTCCAATTGGATATTCAGAAATAATACAACCCTCTCTATTTATAATTTCTTGTGCTAGAATATCATTTTCTCTAGGATAAACTATATCAAGTCCATTTCCCACAACTGCAATTGTTTTGCCATTACTTGCTATTGCTCCTAGATGAGATATACTGTCAATTCCTCTAGCTAACCCACTTACAATTGTTATATTATTTTTAGCTAAATTATATGAAAAATATTTTGCTGCTTTTTTTCCGTATTCACTTGGCTCTCTTGATCCAATAATTGCAATTTTATAACTATTTAAAATATTTTTATTTCCTTTTATATATAAACTAATTGGTGGAGAATAAATCTCTTTTAAAATCTGTGGATATTCTTTATCATAAATAGATATAATATCAATTTTATTTTTTATCATATATTCTATATTTCTTTCTGCCTTTTCTAAAAGTGATTTATCTAAAATTGAGTCTGCTAGCTTTTCTCCAATACCAGAAACTTTTAATAATTCTTTTTTATCTAATTTATATATATTCTCTGGAGTCTTATATTTTTCCAATAATTTTTGTTTTTTTATGCTTCCTAAACCATTAATTAATGATAACCATATCCAATATTTTTTAT
>CANQEA010000173.1 GCA_947594095.1 uncultured Clostridia bacterium
AGAAAATAATTAAAATTAGTTACAGTTCAGTTGCAGTTCATTATAATTTAAAATGCTACTGGCCCGTAACTAATTTTCGTTAAGATAATTTTATCTTTCTTGTACATAATTTATAATTCCTACAATTGATTTAGTTTTTATTGATGGTATTTCTGTATAACTTTCATCATATTTTATTTTTACAGTTAAAGTTGTTGTTTCGCCAGCAAGTAGGTCTGCTGCCAAATTTGTTGTAGAGTATTTAATTGCAGGCGAACCATTTGCTTCATCAGCTAAAAATACTATATCATCTAAATGGGCATCTAAATTTCCCTCATTTTTTATAGTAATTACATAATCTATTGAATCACCAGGTTTTGCAAGTTCTGCATTAAAGTTTACAGTTGTATTTGTAAATGTTGGTTCTCCTGGATTACAATCGCTACTTACATTTTGTGCTTCAACTCCAGTTATTCTAACATCCCATTCTCCTGTAATTTCTGTTACTCCATTTATTGTTAATTGAGTTGCAAATGTTGAGTAACCCACAGCCATTACAAGTACTACAATTGCTAAAGCACCTATTATAATATTTTTATTATTTATCATTTGTTAGCACCTCCTATTATTAATAAAATTTAGTAAATTCTACTAATACATGAAAATAAAACAGACTTTACTCCGTTTACTATTAATATATGTATATTTCTTTTATTCGGTACCAAATATAGACTCTTGTAAATACTTTTTTTTGTATAAAAAAAATAGCAAACGTTTTCATATTTGCTATTTTTGGAGTGATCAAGGAAGTTATTTGTGAAAAATTTTCCTCCCAAAGCAATCTTACTAGATTACTTTCTATAATACTATGATACTATAAAATTATTTTTGTTAGTTTTTAATTAATTTACATATTTTCAATATTATACATTAATTTTGTATATATAGGAGCAAAGAAAGTTACTACAATAAGTAATATTTTAAAAAATATAATATTATTAAATATACCAGCAATTAACATTAATATATATCCCAATATTCTTCCAGTTGCTATAAATAGCCCAACATATATGACCCATTCTGTTTTCCAATTTTCTATATTGCATTCTTTTACTAAATCACCTTTTTTTGTATCATAAATAACGCCTAGAATACATATTGAAATCGTATATACAAAATTATATATTATTAATGTTATTTTATTAATATCTAAAACTAACCCTATAACTCCTAATAAAATTAACGTAGAACATAAATATAAAATAACTTTAGCATTTTTATTATTATAAAATTTTTTATATAAAAATAACCCAATTATCGAACATATAGAAAATATACTTGTTAGTATTCCCAAATTAAAAGATGTTTTAAATGTCATTATTGTTATAATTACAACAAGAGTTTGTATAGAACTTTCAATTACGCCATATGCAATTGCTGATTTAGTGTATTTATTAATTTTTTCTTTTTGAGTTTTATTTAATGTCTTTAAGAATTTTCTTATACTACATTTTTCAATATTTTTTTCCCTATTATCTGTTTTTATTTGCAATGATATGATTATTTGTATAACTGATAATATAAATATATATATCGCTATTTTCGTAAATGAATATAATTCTATTGAACTTCCTAACACTATTGGGGCAACAATATTAGTAACTTTTCCTAATATTTTCTTTATAGACATATAATTTTTTCTATTATTGTTTGTTGTTACATCAATATATATTACTTCATGTGCAACCCAATAAAATACTTCCGATACTCCATACAATATTGCAACAATCGGAAAATATATTGCAATTTTTTCTCTTAATATTACTATAAATAATATAAATAAAGCTCTAAATATAATTCCTATTGATAGTATTTGTGTTCTAAATTTAGGCTTGATTTTTATTAACTTTCCTATTAGTACATTTCCAATACCCAATAATGAATATATTATTATATAAAAAATTGAAATTTGTATAATACTATCATTTGTAACTTTTAAAAAATACGCTACTAAAAATGTTTCCAGAAATAAAGCTGTTAAAGTATAAATTAAATCACTTGCCATTAAACATTTTGCACTTTTACTTATTTTATTGTTCATATATTTCTCCCATAATTATTTTTATTTTAATTCATTCTATAAATAATTTCCTATCCTTTCAAATTCATCAGACACTGTATGATGAATTTAAGTATATCATATTTTTTCCTTTTTTTCATTAAAATTACAAAATAACTACAAATTATCTTTTAGGGTTTAGAACTTAGTCCCATAAACCGAATTTTGACTAGATAGGAAAAATTCAGTGCTTTATGGAGTACCAGTCAATTAAGATAAAAAGCATCAAAAAAATCGACCTTTTATAGTTGATTTAATCGTTTTTCGCCAAAGTGCGACGATTTTACTTATTGGAGCGGACGTCGTAGTTATCTACAACTTTTTCTCTCATTTAACAATTGACACAAATATCAATCAATTTACTAAAGTATATCATAAATTTAATAAATTGCAAGAATATAAATAAATTTTTTAAAAAATTTGTTCTGTTCGCTTGTATTTTATCTAATAATGTTGTATATTGGTAAATATAGGAAATGATGATAAGCAGATGTGGTTTTGCCACCAATTATACGAATTATCGTAGGAGAGGTGGTGATGTTTATG
>CANQEA010000174.1 GCA_947594095.1 uncultured Clostridia bacterium
TTCGTATTAGTTGCAGTGAGAATAAGTAATAGAGGAACTATGTTTGCAAAAACTCTATTTATTATGACAGAAAAAAAGATAAATACATACTTAAAAAATGGTTATGCCAAAAAATATGAATAAGTTCTTGAAAAAAAATAAAATGTATGTTAAAATAATATTAGCATATACTATAAAAGAAAGTTTCTGAGGACGGAACAGGCAGCCGTCACCCATAGTTAGGAGATGTAGAAAGGTCACTCTACCTAAACTTTCTTGAACAAAAAGAGTGTCAGAAATGGCACTCTTTTATTACTAATTAAGTTTTTTATTTTTTTAATTTGTTTTTCTAATTATTGCCTAACTCATTTTTAAATTCTTTAAAATTCATAGGATCAACATCTTTATATCTCTATTTTATCTGCTACATCCTTAAATCCATTATCAAAGAAATGAAAAATAATATTTTTTAAATAGTTAGTTTTATAAAGTTTATATAATAAAATAGGGCAAATTAAGTAATACCAACTTAAATTTGCCTTATTTTTCTTCATCTTTTATAATTGTCATCAATTCATTAGGAGTACATTCTAAAGCTTTACAAAAGCCTTCAATATATTTATATGAAATAGATTTAGCTGTTCCCTTTAAACTTTTATTCAAATTATAATGTGATATATCCATTTGATTACATAACCACTCTTTAGATTTATTTTTATCTTTTAAAAGCTTTTCTACATTTAAAATAACCATTTTATTTATTATCTCCTTAAAATAAAATTTTATTATAATGGAAATTTTAATGGTAGCACTTGCAAGTGAGAGCAGTTTGTGATAATATATGTAAAGATAAATAATTTTTATGAGGGGAGTAATTTAAATGAAAATGAAAAAGAAATTTATAATAATAGGAATTTTTACTATAGCTATAATTATATTTCTAACAATATTTATTACACATAAAACAAATTTTATACAACCTACGGTTTCATTATTAGATGAAATCACATTAAACGATTCTGAAAAAGAATTATTATCTGTATTACAAGATATTGATTACACACTAAAAAATCCAAAAGTAACAGATGATGAAAATGAAGAAAATACTAATACAATAAACTTCACAATAACTCCAACAGAGCCAACATCTTTAAAAAAATTAATAAATAATATTTACGAAGTTAGAAAGTATATAAATGAAGATGGAAACATTTTTTTCCTTCTTGATGTAGATGTTAATTTTCAAACAAATAGTGTAAATAAAAGAAGAATTATTTTAACATATAATGGAGTTATAACAAGTATGACATATGAAAAAGACGATTTTGCTGAAATGGAAGATAGTAATATAGAACAAAACAATGATAGTCTTACTTATAATTTTGGAAAAGATTTTTATACTGCATTTTTTGAAACTTTAACAAATAAAATTAAAGAAATTTGGGAAGAAGCATTAAAATATGATAATGTGAATTATAATAAGATTTTAAATAAGATATAGGAGATTTTACTATGAAAGAAATTAAAAATAAAAAAAGAATTATAATAGCAGTAATAATTTCTATAATGGTTTTAGTAGTAATATTATGTGCTATTGTATTAAAAAATTCTAATAGTATAATAAATAAATTTAAATCTAATTTAGAAAATAATAATATATCTAATTTACATGATATATATGTTTCAACTGAAAATTATAACGAAAAGAAAGAATTGAATAAAATATTTGAAAGAAAGTTAAATTCAATTTTAGATGAATATATAAAAAACATTAATGATTACGATAAAACATTAGAATTAATCAATAATTATGAAGATTCAAATATATTAAATTCTTTAATAGAAAAAACAAAGGAAAACCTAGAAAAAATAAAAAATTCTAAAGAAGAATTTTCAAAAGGACAAGATTATGAAGAAAATGGAGATATTGTTAATGCAATATTGAGTTACTCTAAAGTAAGTGAATTAGACGAAATCAACTATAAAGAAGCACAAAAATATATAAATAAGAATAAAGAAAATATAAAAAACGATATACTTTTAGAAGTAGATGAATTAATTTATAAAGAAGACTATATTACAGCTAAGCAAAAATTAAATGACTTACTATTAATAGTTTCTGATAATAATATTCAAAAAAAACTTGATGAAATAGAAGATAAAGCCAAAGAACAAGAAATAAAAAAATATATGAGTGAGCAAGAAATAATTGTAGAATCAGCTGAAAAATTTAAAGAATGGTATTCAGACACTATCTCTGGCGTAAAAGTAATTGTAAAGAATAATACTGAGAAAGTTGTTAAGAATTATGTTGTTGGAATATTAGCTTATGATAATAATGGATACCCTTTGAAAATAGAATATAACAATTATGTATCATCATGTAAATTTGATGGAGCAAATATACAACCAGGACAAACATATGGACAAGAAAAATATTGTAATATAATTTATGAAAATGAAAAGATAGAATCTGCTCTTGCATGTGTTGAAAAAGCAGAATATTATGATGGTTCTACATGGGAAAATCCATACTATGAATATTGGCTAGATCAATATAAAGAAAAACCATTACAATAAATTAATAATAAAATATTAAATCTTTCATTATGTAATAATTAAACAGTAAAGTATATAAAA
>CANQEA010000175.1 GCA_947594095.1 uncultured Clostridia bacterium
ATTTATGGAATTAATATGTAAAATAACAGATGAAGATATAGGAGAAGTATCAGTAAAAATGGATAATCCTAGATTAAGAATGGGCGCAAGAGGAATAGTTGTAAGAGAAGATGGAAAAATAGCAGTATTTAATAAAAGTAATAAAAATGAATATAAGTTACCAGGTGGTGGAATAGAAGGAGAAGAAAAACCAGAAGAAGCATTTAAAAGAGAAGTGTTAGAAGAAACTGGATGTATAGTTGAAATTGTAAAAGAAATAGGAACAACAGAAGAATATAAAACATTAGATAAGTTTAAACAAATATCTTATGTTTTTGTAGGAAAAGTTTTAGAGGATACAAAACAATTAAATGTGACAGAGAAAGAAAAGGATGAAGGAGCAAAATTAATATGGGAAACTCCTGAAAAAGCACTGAAATTGATAACGGAATCATACGATAAATTAATTGCTTCAAAATACGAATCAGTTTACCACACCAAATTCATTGTTTTAAGAGATAGAAAAATTTTAGAAAAATATATTGAAATGAAAAAATAAAAAAAGCAATTTTAAAATAAAGGAGAAAAAACAATTGAAAAAAGAAAATAGTAAAAATCTAATAATCAGAAGTGGTTCAGCAGAATTCTTAATATTTGAAATGCAAAAGAAGGAAAAAGGAATTGAAGTTAGATTTGAAGAAGGAGATTTATGGCTAACTCAAAAAGCATTAGGAGAATTGTTTGATACTACAAGAAATAATATAACTATGCATATTCAAGATATTTATAATAGCAATGAAATTGATGAAGTTTCAACTAGTAAGGATTTCTTACTAGTTCAAAAAGAAGGAAGTAGAAAAGTAAGGCGAAATGTAAAATATTATAATTTAGATGCAGTTATATCTGTTGGTTATAGAGTAAACTCAGACAGAGCGATTCAATTTAGAAGATGGGCAACAAATGTATTAAAACAATTTGCTAAAAAAGGATATATTATAGATAAAAAAAGAATGGAAAATGGAACATTTTTTGATGAAGATTATTTTGAAGAATTACTTGCAGAAATTAGAGAAATACGATTAAGCGAAAGAAGATTTTATCAAAAAATAACAGATATATATGCAACAGCAATTGATTATGATAGTAAATCTCCTATAACGATTAATTTTTTTAAAAAAGTTCAAAATAAGATGCATTATGCAGTATTACATCAAACAGCTGCAGAAATTATTTATAATAGAGCCGATAGTGAGAAAGAGCATATGGGCCTAACTTCATGGAAACATTCTCCAAATGGAAAAATTTTAGAAACAGATGTGGTCATTGCTAAAAATTATTTAAACAAGGAAGAATTAGAAGACTTGGAAAGAATAGTAAATGCTTTTTTAGATTTAGCAGAAGGTAGAGCCAAAAGAAATATTCCAATGACTATGGAAGATTGGGCAAATAGAATAGATAAATATTTATTAGCAGACGATAGAGATATATTAAAAGATGCAGGTAAAATATCACATGAAATAGCCGAGGAAAAGGCACTAACTGAATTTGAAAAATATAGGGTAAAACAAGATAAGTTCTATCAATCTGACTTTGACAAATTATTATTAGAAGCTGAAAATAAAAATTAGTTGTCTTTTGTAAATAGACAAGCATAGGAGAAATTAAATTGAAAAATAAGAAATATAAAAGGGGAAAGATATGATATTATATGCAATAAAACAAACAATAGAGGATTTGAATATTCCAATGATTGGAGAACTATCTCAATTTAATAGAATAATGGCTCAAAAAGTAATAGAAGAACAAACTAATGACAGGTTACTAGAATGGGGATTAAAAATTTTTTATTTTGATAACAGAAAATGTGTTCAAGCTGTTAATTATGCAAGTAAATTAACAATTTTTTTATTTGATATTAAAGAAGAGATAGCATATATAGCAAATGGAATTGCTATATATTTGATGGATATATATGAAAAAGATAAGAATATGATAAAAATTTTAGAAAGATTTTTTAAAGATTATCCAGCTTGTACATTTTCAAAAATAACTGATAGAAGTATAATAGCATCATTGAATCACAATCAATTTGAATTTGCAGATAATGGTTATGCATTTTATGATTATATAGAAAATGGAATACTAAAATCAAAAGAAATTAATAAAAAATTTAATTGGAAAGAGTTAACTACTAAAATAATAGATGGAAAAAAAGATTATATATATCCTGCAGAATGTTTTAGAGAATTATTATTGAATAGATATAAAGGTAAAATATAATCAATGACAAGAATAAAAAAATAAAGGATGGAAAGCGAGTGTTCACACATCGAATGAATAAAGTCTCAGGAATAGGCAGGGTACATTGATGTAACCTGCTTATATCTATTTACAAAATATGCAAAATATGTTATTATATTTTTAGTTTTAATCAAACTATATTTTTAATAGTCAAAAATTTCAATCATTATATCGGAAAAATTCCAAACAAATACAAATTTAGTTTAAGGAGGTCGTATTGCATAATATAGAAAATAAAAAATATTGGATATGGTTATCATTAATTAATGGTTTAGGAAGCATAAAAAAACAAAAATTATTGGAAAAATAT
>CANQEA010000176.1 GCA_947594095.1 uncultured Clostridia bacterium
TATGATATAGATTATTTGGAAATAAATAGTCTAAAATTGAATAGAGGAAGTGGTTTTATGATAATCATTATGCTAGGAGCACAAGGTACAGGAAAAGGTACAGTTGCAGGACTTATTAGTGAGCAAACAAAATTGCCACAAATTTCAACTGGAGATATTTTCAGAAAAAATATTAGTGAAAAGACTGAACTAGGAATTGAAGCTGATAAATATATATCAAAAGGAAATTTAGTGCCAGATGAGATAACAGTTCCTATGGTAGCAGACAGATTAAAACAAGACGACGTAAAAAACGGAGCAATTTTAGATGGATTTCCAAGAACAATTGAACAAGCTGAAAGTTTAGATAAAATACTATCTGAACATGGGAAAAAAGTAGATTTAGTAGTAAATCTTACAACACCAAGAGAAGAAATAATAGATAGAATGTTGACAAGAAGAGTATGTACAAACCAAGAATGTAAAGCAACTTATAATACAAAATTACATCCACCAAAAGTTGAGGGTATTTGTGATAAATGTGGTTCAAAGCTAAAACAAAGAGAAGATGACTCAAATGCAGAAGCAATAAACAGAAGATTAGAAATATATGAAGAACAAACAAGCCCATTAGTAGAATATTATAAAGAAAAGGGAGTACTTAGAACAGAAACAGTAAGTTTATCTATTAATAGAATGGGAAAAGATGTAGCAGACGATATTATTAAATTAATTGATAAAATGTAAATGATAAAAAGAGGATAACGAGAAAATGGTTACAATAAAGTCTAAAAAAGAAATAGAACTTATGCGTGAAGCATGTAAAGTTGTTGCTCTAACTTATGAAGAATTAGAAAAAAAAATCAAACCAGGTATGACAACATGGGAAGTTGACCAAATTGCAGAAAAAAAGATGAGAAGTTTAGGAGCAATACCTGCTGAAAAAGGATATGATGTAGGAATAAAAGGAATTCCACCTTTTCCTGCAACAATATGTACTTCAATTAATGACGAAGTCATACATGGAATACCTTCAAAAAATAGAGTAATTAAAGAAGGAGATATTGTAAGTGTAGATACTGTCGCTCTAAAAAATGGATTTAATGGAGATGCAGCAAGAACATTTATGATAGGAAATGTTTCAAAAGAAGCAAAAAGGCTAGTTGAAACTACAAAACAAGCTTTTTTTGAAGGAATAAAATATGCTAAACCAGGTAACAGATTAGGAGATATTTGTCATGCAATTGGTGAATATGTTCATTCACAAGGGTATTCGGTTGTTAAAGAATTTCAAGGACATGGGATTGGAAGACAAATGCATGAAGATCCAGGGATTCCAAATTACGGGAAAGCAGGAAGAGGAATAAGATTAGAGCCAGGTATGACACTTGCAATAGAGCCTATGGTAATTCAAGGAAAACCAAATATTTTAGAATTAGATGATGGATGGACAATCATTACAGAAGATGGCAGTTTGGCAGCACATTATGAAAATACAATTTTAATTACAGAAAAAGAGCCAGAAATATTGACAATGCTAAAAAATTAGTGTATAATATAATAGTTATTATGCCCAAATGGCTAAAAAGGTAAAAAAATCCATGTTAGGAGGAAGAAAAATTGGCAAAAGAAGATATTATAGAAGTAGAAGGAACTGTAGTGGAAGCACTACCAAATACTGTTTTTAAAGTAGAACTTGAAAATGGACATCAATTACTTGCTCATATTTCAGGTAAATTAAGAATGAATTATATAAAAATTTTGCCAGGAGATAAGGTAAAAGTAGAACTTTCACCTTATGACTTAAATAGAGGAAGAATTACATGGAGAGCAAAATAAAATTGTTTAAAATTAACCCAAATATAATATAAAATAAACCTAAGGAGGTGCTAATAAATGAAAGTAAGACCATCAGTAAAACCAATATGTGATAAATGCAAAGTAATAAAAAGAAAAGGAAAAATTAGAGTGATTTGTGAAAATCCAAAACACAAACAAAGACAAGGATAGTTAAATAATCAAAATAAGTTTATAACACAAATGTGGTAGCGGCTGTAACCTAAAAGGTTATATATCAAATTTGTGTTTATATATATGTTTTAAAGGACTTCAAAGATTTAAACAAATGTAAATAGCTATTACATTTGTCTAAATGCATTTCACCTTTGGAGAAATTTAGGACAAATTCACATGAGAAAATAAATTCTCATACATAAATTTAAATGGAGGTGCAAAAAAATATGGCTCGTATAGCGGGAGTAGATTTGCCTAAAGAAAAAAGAGTAGAAATCGGACTTACATACATCTATGGAATAGGAGTATCATCTTCTAGAAAAATACTTGAAAAAGCAGGGGTTAGCCCAGATGTAAGAGTAAAAGACCTAACAGCAGACCAAGAAAATAGCATCAGAAAAATAATTGATGAAAGTTATACTGTAGAAGGTGACTTAAGAAGAGAAGTTGCTTTAAATATTAAACGTTTAACAGAAATTGGATGCTATAGAGGTTTAAGACATAGAAAAGGTTTACCAGTTAGAGGACAAAGAACTAAAACAAACGCTAGAACTAGAAAAGGTCCTAGAAA
>CANQEA010000177.1 GCA_947594095.1 uncultured Clostridia bacterium
ATGTATCAAAAATCAGAATTAGATAAAAAACAATATGAAGTGGAAAAAGTAACAGAATACAATTATTTTGTTTTAAGGGAAGATGACAAATTTGGTGTAATGGATAAACAAGCAAACATAGTAATTAAACCATCATATGAAAATGTTATTATACCAAACCCAGGAAAGCCTGTGTTTATTTGCTATGATGAAAATGGAAAAACTTTAGCCTTAAATGAGAAAAACGAAAAACTTTATACAGAATTTGAACAAGTAGAACCAATTAGACTAAAAAATATATTAAGTGATTTAATGTATGAAAAAAGTATATTAACATTTAAAAAAGATGGAAAAGTAGGATTAATAACTTTAGATGGAAAAGAAATTGTAAAATCAATATATGATGAAATTACAGGACTTCCATATAAAGAAGGAGAAGTTTTGGTAAAACAAGGAGATAACTATGGTGTAATAAATAAAAATGGTGCTATATTATTAGAAGCTAAATATAGTAAAATATCTACTGATGAGTATTATGATGAAGAAGCAGGGTATAAGAAATCTGGCTATATAGTAGAACAAACAACTGATGAAGGATATAGATATGGTTATATAGATGTTAACTTTAATCAAATGATGAATGTAGAATATAACGAGTTATCACGTGTAACAGATATGGAAGAAAGTGAGAATATATATATTATAGCTGCCAAAAATGGTCAATTTGGATTATACAAAAATGGAAATAAAATAATTGAAAATAGTTATCAATCTATAAGATATAATAAAACAAATCACATATTTATTATTGAAAAAAGTAAAAAATATGGAGTAGCATCAATTGATGGAAATATTATAATTCCAGTAGAATATTCACAAATAGATATAACAGGAAAATATATTTATGCACAAAAGAAGGATGAAACAAAAGTATTTGATAGCCAAGGCAAAATCGCAAATATTGATAGTACAACAGAAATTTTAGAAACAAGCAATCCTAATTATAAAATAAAAATGACAAGTAATGAAGAAACTTTATATGGAATAATAGACAATAATAATAAAGAACTTGTTGAAAGTAAATATAATTATATAGACTATTTATTTGAAAATTACTTTATTGCAAGCAATAGTGACGGTAAACTAGGAGTTATAAATGATAAGGGAGAAGAAATAATACCAATAGAAAATGACTCTGTACAAAAAATAACGAATAACGAGATTGTTGAGGTATCAAAGGTAAATGATAATATTACGAAGTTATATTCTAATGAAATGGAACTAATCTGTGAAATACAAAAACCTATTATTGTGGAAGACACAAAATATATAAAAGTATATAATGATACAGATACTTTCTACTTCTCAAAAGATGGAAAAGAAATAGAGTACTCAGAAATTGCTCCGCAAAATATGTTATTTGCCAAAAAACAAGATAACAAATGGGGATATGTAGATTCAGAAGAAGATACAAAAATAGAATATACGTATGATAAAGTTACAGATCTTAATAAATATGGTTTTGCAGGAATAAAACAAGATGACAAGTGGGGAGTAATTGATAGCCAAGGTAATATAATAGTTGAACCAACATATACAATTAAAACAGAAACAGAACCATTTTTTATAGGAGAATACTATAGAGTGGAATATGGATATGGCGAAAATTATTATACTAAATAATTATTTTAATATTAATAAAAAGGGTATTAAATAAGAATAAACATATATACTATTAATAGAATATTAATATATTTTAAGGGGGAAAATATGAATTCTATTATGGTATTAATTATAAACGGAATATATTTTTTCTTCGAAGATGGAACCCTAACAGAAAAGGATAAAGAAAATCTAAAAATGTTAGCCAGGAATATAAGGACAAATTCAGAAGAGTTTATAAATTATAATGAGGAAGAAATATGCAATATATATATAAAAAAAGCAGCTGAGCTATTTAATATACAGTTAAGAAAATTAAATATTACAGATGTATTAAGAATATCAAAATAAATATATGACACGACTGTACTGATACAGTCGTGCCATTTTACATTCCTAATTTTCAGAGTCAATACCAAATGCTTCTTTTAATATCAAGTCTGAAAACTTTCTATATTGACTTGATGTATAAGCAAAATTTTCTTTTGAAAAATCCACATGTAGTTTTTTAAATTTCTCATCAAAAAATTCAAAATTATTAATACCATTAACTTTTAATTGTCTATTATATGCAATAATAAATCCATTTAATGAAGTTACAGATAATAACTTTGATTCAGGATTAAACCAATCATCTTGGAAATTGTTCTTTATAGCACTAAAATAATAACTTAAATTCTTAGTACAAAACATTATATATTTTTCCAATTCATCTTCATTTTTCTGTTCCAAAGCAGCTTTATTTCCCTTCCAGTATGTATAAAAACTGTCTTTTCCTTCTACAGGATTAATTGTAACTAAATAACGTAATGCAAATTTTACAATAGATGCTACCTTTATTTTTGATTCATCTAATGATGATAGTTCAAACATATTTAGAAATACTGGCTCTTTGTTTAATTTTTCTAT
>CANQEA010000178.1 GCA_947594095.1 uncultured Clostridia bacterium
CATTATAAATGAAGCTAAATATATTAATAATCCTAACGAAGTTAATGTTATAGTAAATACTGCTGATTGACTATGCATAATTAAAACATCTATAAGTATTCCTATAATAACTAATGGAATGAATGCTATTGGTCCAAAGTAAATAAATGGTGTTAACTTAATTCTAGTTTTCATATCTGGGTCATTTTCTTTATCTAATATAGCAAGACATGATTTTTGAGATGCCATTGCTAAAGAAGCTACTGAATCTTTCTTCCATGTTCTCCTTCTTAATCTTACCTTTTTAAAATAATGGCTATAACTGTTACCAAAAAGAAATGAACCACTTGATTTAACTTTGATATGTTGTAATCCATTATCATCTAATATTTTTCTTGCAATTCCCTCTCCTGTCATATTTAGACTATTTTGTTTTTTGTTGTATTTATGATATTTAATTGCTAAAACTATTTGTACTCCTAAAGCAAAAATTGAAACAATCAATATTAATATTAAAACTATTCCCATTAATAAAATTATACTATCTGATACATTATTTAAGCTATATCCCATTGCACTTTCTGCAATTTCTCTAAAAAATTCTACCATTATTTTTTTCTCCTTTCTTATTTTATTTATTTTTAAATGTTATAAACCTTATTAAATATTATTTTGTTT
The DNA here is from genome assembly GCA_947594095.1 of uncultured Clostridia bacterium. The sequence goes on from CANQEA010000178.1 coordinate 658, forward strand.
TATACATAGTTATGATATCTTTTAGACTTACTTTTGTTCCATAATTTAATATTGCATTAGAATATATTTTTATTGCAATATGAGCTATAACTAAAATTGATACAATCAATATAGCTAGTGATAATATTACTTCTTGCACACTTGATAATCCCATCATAACTCTAAACGGCATAGCAAATGGTGATGATACAGGAAAATAACATGCAAAAGTAGTAAGACCACCTACAGGCTGAGAAATTGTAATTTGTGCTATATAAAAGCCTATTACTCCAAGTATAGCTACAGGTGAATTTGCAGATTGTACATCTTCTGGTTTGCTCACTGTTGAACCTGTTAATGCATACACAAAAGCAAACAAGTAGTAACCCAATATAAAGTATACTAACATAAGTATTGCAGCAAGTGGTGTTATTTGTGATGAGCTAAGTAAAATTTCTAACATCATTGGATTTAAAAATGCCACCGCACTTATTACTGCTGTTATAACAAGCACTATTATTTGTATTAATCCTCCTAGCCCTATTCCAAGTGTTTTTCCTATTACTATTGTTCTTGGACTTGTTGATGTTACTAATGTTTCCATTATTTTTGATGTTTTTTCTGTTGTTATTGAACTTGAAACTTGATATGCACAGAAATAAATTGCATAAAATAACAATACTGATATTAGTGTTATTACTATAGTATTTCCTTTTACTTCTTCAGTTTGTTCAACATTTACTTCAAATTGTGGTATTATTTGTTTTGTTTCTTGTTCTGTTAAACCTAATTTACTAATTTGGATATTAGTATATAATTTTTCTAATTCTTCTTTTAAATTATCTGGCATTTCTCCCATTGTATCATTTACTATGTATCTAAAATTTATATTATTATCTTCTCTTTCTACAATAATACCAGCAGTAATTTCATCATTATTTATTTTTGTTTTTATTTCATCAAATGAACTATCAGTTATTTCGAAATCACAACCTAATGTTTCTTTATCTAATTCATTTAATCTATTTTCAAAAACATTTTCACTATCTGATATTATTATTTTACTTCCATATTCCACAGAACTTTCTCCTGAAAACGCTTTTATCATGTTAGGAACATTAAATCCTATAACAATCAATATCATTAGTATAATTGTTGTTATAATAAAAGATTTTCTTCTTAACATTTCTTTTAATGTAAACTTAGAAACTGTAATTATATCTCTCATTCTTTTTCTCCCACCTTTTCTATAAATATATCATTTAATGTTGGTTTTTGTATTTCAAATTTGTTTACTTCAATTTGTTCTTTTACAACTTTATCTAAAAGTTTACGAGCTACATCTTCATTATCTATTTTAATTTTGTACTGATTATCTTTTTCCATTTCAATTTCTAAGCCTAATTCTTCTATTATTGAAGTTATATTTTTATTTACATCTATTTCTAGTCTATTTACTTTGTAAGAATCTTTTATTTCTTTTAAGTTACCTTGTAATACTGTTTTTCCTCTATTTAAAATTAATACATCAGTACAAAATTCTTCTATAGTTGACATCTGGTGAGCTGACATTATTATATATTTACCGTTTTTTACTAACTCAATTATAACGTTTTTTACTAATTCAGTATTAACTGGATCTAATCCACTAAAAGGTTCGTCTAACACTACTAGCTCTGGATCATGAATTATTGCAGTCATAAATTGAATTTTTTGTTGATTACCTTTTGATAGTTTTTCTGCTGTCATATTTAGGTATTCTTCTACTTTTAATACTTTTGCCCAGTGATTTATTGATTTTTCTGCTTCGCTTTTCTTCATACCTTTTAGTTCTGCAAAATATAACAATTGATTCATTATTATTGTTTTAGGATAAAC